>CANRLE010000008.1 GCA_947631385.1 uncultured Clostridia bacterium
GGTGGAAGATGGGACTCGAACCCACGGTCTCCAGTGCCACAAACTGGCGCGTTAACCAACTACGCTACATCCACCATTGTTTACATGCACCTCACATGAGCACATATAATATTTTACCCTATCTTTACCCCATTTGTCAACTACTTTTTCACAAAAATTTTATAATGAAAGATTAATTATTGACTTAATGAACTTGGATCAATACCATATTGTTGATACATCCATGCCATAGCATCAAAAGGTTCTAATGTTTCTGGTAATCCATAATTTACACCATAGGTTTCTACTTTAATAGAAGTAATTTTTACAGGATTTACTGGAGTACTAACTTCAGAATTTTCACTTTCTTCAGAGTCATCTGCTGCTTTTACCTCTACCTCTTCTATTTTATGAACAACATCTAGTCCTTCTATTACTTTTCCAAAAGCTGTATAATATCCATTTAATGATGTATTATTTTTTGTCATAATAAAAAATTGTGAACTTCCAGAATTATAAGATTCTTCTGTCAATGAAGATGAATAAGAAGTATAATCTCCTCTTGCCATCCCAACAACACCTTCTTCAAATTTCAATTTATTGTTTTTAACTCCATTTGCTATGAATTCGCCCTTAATTGTGTATTCTGTATCGTCTCCATCATCTTTTAAGTCTTTCAAGGTTGCTGAACCTTGACCTGTTCCTTCTTTATCTCCACCTTGAATCATAAAGTCCTTTACTATTCTATGAAAAGTTAATCCATCATAAAATCCTCTATTAGCTAATGTTACAAAATTTGCTACTGTTTGTGGTGCTAATTCTGGATATAATTCCATTTTTATTGTTCCAAAATTTTCTACCTCCATTGTTGCAACTGGATTTTTAATTTCTATTGTTGCTTTTTTATAATAACCATATCCTATTCCTGCTACTAATACTATTACCAAAATTAGCGCAATTATCCATATAATATTTTTTGTTTTTTTCATTTTCTATCTTTCCCTTCCTATTTAAAATAAAAATTGATCTTGCATTCTTTTTAAAGATTGCTTTATTGCTCTTGCTCTCACTTCACCAATACCTTCTACTTCATCCAAAGTTTCAATATCTGCTGTCAGTATATGTTGGAATGATTTAAAAGAACTTATTAAGTTTTCTACAATACTAGTTGGCATTCTTGGTATTTTAGATAAAATACGATATCCTCTTGTATATACACCAACTTCGTCGTAGTTGTCAAAACTTTCATAACCTAATAGTTTTGCTATATTATCTTCATTTGATAGTTCTTCATATTCTAGTGATGCCAATTCTTCTAGTATTTTTTCTGGCTTAGGTTTTCTCTTTTTTGATGCCATGTAATCTTTTATAATCAGCAATTCTTCATTTTCTAATCCTCCTATTAATTCCTCTAACTGCATTCTTACTAGCCTTCCATCATCACCTAGTTCATATATTTGTCTTTGTATTTCTTCTACAATTCGCATTACCATTTCTGCTCTTTGTATTGCTATGATTACATTTTCTAATGTTACAATGTCATTAAATTCATATTCGTTCAGTAAATTTAATTTACTGTCAAATACCTTTTTATACTTTTCTAAAGTTTGTATTGCTTGATTTGCTTTATTTAATACAATATCAGTATCTTCTAATATATATCTGTCATTTCCCTTAAATACTGTTATAATACTCCTTCTTTGTGATATACTAATTACCAATTCTCCTGTTTGCTTAGCAGTTCTTTCTGCTGTTCTATGTCTAGTACCGAGTTTCTAATGTTATTACTTCTCTTGATGGTATTAGTTGTGCATTCGCATATAGAATTTTTTTTAAATCTCCACTTAATATAATAGCACCATCCATTTTAGCAAGCTCATACAATTTTGCAGAAGTATATTCTTCGTTAATAGTAAATCCTCCATCTACAACTTCTTTTAATACTTCGTTATTATCTGTTATCAATAACAATGCACCTGTTTTAGCTCTCAATATATTTTCTAGACCATTTCGTATGGGAGTACCCGGAGCAATTAGCTTTAGAATTTCTGTTATATTGTTTTCTTTTCCTTTTCTCAAAATGACTCTCCCTTCTTATTATGCTTTTTAATTTAGCACTTTTTTCATTGCCTCATTTACATCTCTGATGCCTATTATATCTAATTTATATTTATCTTTCAAGTCTTTTTTGTTACTTTCTGGAATAACACAAGTTTTAAAGCCTAATCTTTCTGCTTCTTTTAATCTTTTTTCAATAAGATTTATTCTTCTTACTTCTCCAGTTAGTCCTACTTCTCCCATTAATACCATATCTTTTGGAATTGGTCTATTTTTAAAACTAGAAGCTGTTGCCATAACAATTCCCAAATCTACTGAAGGTTCGTTAATTCTTAGTCCTCCTGCTACATTTAGGTATACATCTTGTGAACCTAACATTAAACCTGCTTTTTTCTCTAATACAGCAATTAACACAGCTAAACGATTAAAGTCAATTCCATTGGCTGTTCTTTTTGGATACCCATAAATTGTTTGTGTAGTTAATGCTTGTAATTCTACTAATATTGGTCTTGTACCTTCCATACTAGATACAATACAAGCACCAGAAGGGTTGTCATCTCTTTCAGATATTAATACTTCAGATGGATTTGTAATTTCACACATTCCTTCTTCTCTCATTTCAAACATACCAATTTCATTTGTTGAACCAAATCTGTTTTTTACTCCTCTTAAAATTCTATACGAAAAATATCTTTCTCCTTCTAAATATAATACTGTGTCTACCATATGTTCTAACACTCTCGGTCCAGCAATGTTTCCTTCTTTAGTTACATGCCCAATAATAATTGTCGTAATTGTCCTTGATTTGCACACTCTCATTACTTGCGAAGTTATTTCTCTTACTTGACTCACACTGCCCGCTGCTGCTGATAATTCTTCTGAATACATTGTTTGTATTGAATCAATTATAACTAATTTTGGATTTATATCTAATATTGCTTGATTTACAATATCAATGTCTGTCTCTCCTAAAAATAAAATATCTTCATTGTTAATTCCTAATCTGTCTGCTCTCATCTTTATTTGCTCTGCTGATTCTTCTCCAGAAACATATAAAACTTTTCCTTCTCCTTTTACTTTGTCACAAATTTGAAGTATTAATGTTGATTTTCCAATACCAGGTTCTCCTCCGTAATAATACTAGTGAACCTTTTACTAGTCCTCCTCCTAAGACTCTGTCTAATTCTCCAAATCCTGTACTAGTCCTGATTGTTTCTTTTGCTTCATATGAATTTAATTTTTGTGGTATGTTACTTTTTAAATCTTTTTGTTTCAAATTACTATTTTTACTTTCAACTACTTTTTGCTCAAAAAAGCTGTTCCAACTGTTGCATGCTGGACATCTTCCAAGCCACTTGCTTGATTCATTTCCACATTCATTACAAACAAATATTGTTTTACTTTTTGCCATTTTATATTTGAAGTGTCTCTATTTGACTATTAGTTCTTAGAAACACATCTCCTTTCTTTTTGACGAGGATTTGGGGACGGCCCCATAATCCTTTTTTTAGTTTAATCTTTTTCACAGTATAGCATAATTTTTATAATTTTACTATACTTTGCACAAAAATTTGTGTTATAATGTCTTTAATCAAAAGATTGGAGAAAAAATTATGATAAAAAGAGAAGATAATCCAGATTTTCTAAATTCGTTTTTAGATTATTCTGCTACAATTTTAAATAAGTCACCTAATAGTATTAAAGAATATAATTATGATTTAGCTATGTTCTTAAAATTTATAAAAATGCATTTTAATATGACAGATGAAACAGACTTTAAGGAAATAAAAATTGATGATTTAACAATTGATACTATAAAAAGAATTACGTTAGAAGATATTCATGCCTTTATTTCTTTTCTAATGCGTGAATATCACAGTAAATCAACAACAAGAGCTAGAAAAGTTTCAACAATTAGAATCTTTTTTAAATATTTAAGTAGAAAAGCTAAATTGATTGATGTTAACCCAGCTCAGGACTTGGAAACTCCAAAATTGGATAAAAGATTACCTAAATATCTTTCTTTAGAAGATAGTATGAAATTATTAAATGTAACTTCTAATGAGGATAATAGGAATACAGAAAGAGATTTTGCTATTATTACTTTGTTTCTTAATTGTGGAATGCGTCTTTCTGAACTAGTTGGTATTAATATTAATGATATCGATTTTGAAGAATTAAAACTAAATGTTATAGGAAAAGGTAATAAAGAACGAACAATATATTTAAATAAAGCTTGTGTAAGTGCAATTAATGACTATTTAAGAGTTAGACCTAAAGAAGGTATTAAACATGATAGTAAATTTTCTGAAAAAGCTTTGTTTTTGAGTGAAAGACGAACTAGAATTAGTAATCGAACTGTAGAAAGTATTGTGACAAAACAGTTAATGGCTGCTGGCTTAGATACTAGAAAATATTCTGTTCATAAATTGAGACATACGGCTGCTACTTTAATGTATCAATATGGTCAAGTCGATATAAGAGCTTTGCAAGAGCTTTTAGGTCATGAAAGTATTGCTACTACTGAAATATACACTCATGTTAGCAATGACCAAGTTCGTCATGCTGTAGAAAGTAATCCATTGGCAAATATTTAATCGAAGATTTAGAAAAGAGAATTTGGGGATGACCCCATAATCCTCTTTTTTTAATTATTCCCAATTTGATGCTTCTCTAGTAATCGTTAGATTATAAGTATTTGGTGTGAAAATAAAATCTACTATTTTATAATTTCCACAATTATCGTATGCTATTATTGAATAAGTAATATCACTATTGAAAACTCCAGTATAACTCGTAGAAGTAATTCTATTATTTGGATCATCACTTCTTGTAAAAAATTGAAGACCACTATGTGCATCTGAACATGCTATATATATATTAGCTTGTGTCCTGCTACTATTAGTATATCCATCAAATCTTATACCAACATCCGGTACAGCCTTATCTACTTTTACTTGGAAAAAATCTGCATTTTGCCCAATATTGCCAGCATGATCTATTGCACGCACATAAAACCCCCACTGATTAGCCGTCCAAGGACTAGTAATTAACGTCCATGGATTTTTAAAATATTCATACCCAAAAGTTTGCCAATATGTTCCATCCTGACTATATTGATATGTAGCCACTCCAACATTATCCGTTGCTGTAGCTAGCATAGTTACATCTCTATTCGTCCACCATCCTTTCGCATACCAATCAGTATCTACAGTAGTTTTACTAGGTGGAGATGTATCCATATGAATATGTTTTGTTGAGCTCCATGTTCCATAATTACCTGCACCATCTAAAGCTATAAACCTAACATTGCACGAATTAAGTTCATTCCAAGGAATAAATGAATTACTATTAACCCAATTATCTACACTACCATCTAAATTCAAATCTATTCCATAATTCTGAATTCCAGAAACATCATTTGCAGATAAATTTACTTTTATATTATTTTGCCATTTACATTCATTAACTCCAGATGCATATGAAACTACTAAATCTGTTGGATTTCCAGTATCCCTTCTTATTGTATACATATTAGACCATTCCCCAGGATTTCCTGCATAATCCACTGCTCTAACATAGAAATTCCACTGTCCATCCCAATTAATTGTCCAAGGATTTGCAAATGTATTTATTGTTGATAAATCATGACTATATTGATAATATGAAACTCCAACATTATCTGAAGCTGAAGCAGTTTGTGTAACATCTTTATTAGTCCATAATCCACTATTATATCCATTTAAGTTAACTGATGTCTTTCCAGGAGGTGTTTTATCTATTTTTATCGTATACACATCAGACCATTCTCCAGGATTTCCCGCATAATCCACTGCTCTAACATAGAAATTCCACTGTCCATCATAATTAATTGTCCAAGGATTTGCAAATGTATTTATTGTTGATAAATCATGACTATATTGATAATATGAAACTCCAACATTATCTGAAGCTGAAGCAGTCTGTGTAACATCCTTATTAGACCATGTTCCACTGCCATATCCATTTAAATTAACTGATGTCTTTCCAGGAGGTGTTTTATCTATATTAGTAATATCTATTGATGATTTACTTACATTTTCTGCTGCATCCTTGACATAGAAATACCATTTTGCATTACTTGATATTTCTTTTGTTTGTGTCATTTCTGTTTTTATATTTTCAATTGATATCCATCCTTTTGAATTTTCGTCTAAACTTTCATCTGTACTAAATTGATAAAAACTTATTCCTGCTTCTGTATCAGTTGCTTTTGCTGTTACTATTATATCATCTTTAGTCCATCCATCTTTATTCTTTTTAATTTCTCCCATTGTCGGATTATTTCTATCAATTATACTTATATCTGCTGACGCATTTGTTCCCGTTTGCCCTATTTCATCTCTTAATCTTGCATATATTGTTCCATTATCTGTCATTATTACTTTTTTCTCTGCATCATATGTTTCCCATGTTTTTTCATCTAATGGATTTCCCTTTGTATATTGAATTGTATAACCTGATATACTTGATTGAATTGTCACTGTTACATTATTTTTCGTCCATGTATTTGGATTAGGTATTATTTTTATTATTCCTTCTTCTAATCCTGGTACTTTTTCTGTAGATTTCGTTATTGTTCCTGTTATCTTTTCATTTCCCGCATAATCTACTGCTTTCATTTTTAAAGAATATCCTGTTTCTTGGCTTAAATTGTTAAAAGTATATATTCCCTCTGCTTTTCCGTCATCTGGTACCCATGTCTCACCATCATTATTACTAAAATAATATTTTTCTATTCCACTGCTTCCTGATTTTTCTGTCTTATCTGCATCTATCGCTGTTCCTTCTATTGTTATACTGTGACTAGTTCCACTTACTGTTGGTATAAAACTTTTAGGTTCTTCCCTATCTATATTTTCTATTAAACCTGTTGCACTTTCTCCAGTTTCTCCTATTGAATTTACCAATCTTACAAATATTGCACAATTTTCTTCTACTATTATTGAGTCTTTGTAATCTATCCATGTTTTTGCGTCAAATGAATATTGTATACCATAACCACTTATTTTACTGATTATTCCTACTTTTACTTGTCTTGTCCATGTATCTGGATCTATGTCTAATTCTATATCTTCATCTTGTAAGTTTGGTGGTATTATAAATCCTTCTTCTCCTCTTTTTCCTTTGTATTCTACACCTTCTTCTGTTACTTCATATATGTATCCTTCTTTTGTCTCAACCTGTATCTTATCATCGCTCTTCCTTGTTACTATTGCATCTTTAAATCTTTCATTTTTCCTTATTTCTTCTTCATATCTATCCATAAATTTCTTACTGTCTAAATTTCTTTGTAACCTCTCTACTTCTAATCCTGGTCTTATCGCTTCTAATGCTTCCTTATATTCTGCTATCTTTGTTTCTCTCTTTGCCTTATTTGCTTGCGTTATTATTCCATTATCTCCACCTAACATCGCTATGGATATAGTTGATAATATTATTAATACTATTATTGTTATTGCAAGTGCTAATAATGTCACAGCTCTTTCTTGCCTTATTTTTTCTATCATCTTTTTTTCCTCCAATTACCATTCTTTTTTGCTAATAACAAAATCATATGCATCTACAAAATCAAATGTCGCACTCGCATTTAATTGTGTTGTTTCTCCTGGCTCCAATTCTTTTACTAAAAATGGTACTGTTTTTATCTCATTTCCTTGCTTATCTATTATTTTTATATCTATTACATATCCACCTTGTTTTGTATTAGAAGTATTTACTATTTTTGCCAATAATAAACTTACATTATTTTTTTGCGTTATTTGAATATTACTTATTTCCATCCCATCAAATTTTTTTATTTCATTTAATTTACTACTTGTATTTAGCTGTGTCCCATCTTCCAATTCATATGACATATCACTTTTTGTTTTATTTTCCTTTGAAGCACTTTTTCCTCCTTTGCTATTCATAATTATTAATGCTATTATAGCTATTATTGTTATTGCTATTAACACTCCTATTACTATTTTTTCTTTTTTCTTCATTGTTTCCTCCTTTATTTTATGTAATGTTTATATCATATATTTACCATAATTATACTATAACTTTTTTAATTTTCAATACCTTTTTCATAAAAAATAAAAAATAAGGATTATGGGGCCGTCCCCAAATCCTTTCTCTCCAAATCCTCTCCAAATCGTTATTTCATTTTTTCTTTTATTTTCACCAAAGTGTTTAATGCATCAATTGGTGTTAATTCATTCAAATTAATTTTATCTACTTCATGTGCAATTTCTGCTAATTTATAATTGTATAAATCAAATTGACCTTCTACTTGTTTTTTATCCTGCTTTTTTCCTGTTAAAATATTTTTTCTTTCTAATGAACGCAAAATTTCATCTGCTTTTTGTGTTACCGCTTTTGGTACTCCAGCTAAACGTGCAACATGAATACCATAGCTTTCATCTGTTCCACCTCTAACTATTTTTCGTAAAAAGATAATGTCTTCTCCTTTTTCTTTTACAGCTATAGAATAATTTTTTATTCCTTCTAGTTTATTTTCCAATTCTGTAAGTTCATGATAGTGTGTAGCAAATAACGTCTTTGCACCACATTTTTCTTTATCACTAATAAATTCTGCTACTGCCCATGCAATTGATAAACCATCATATGTTGAAGTTCCTCTTCCTATTTCATCTAATATGACTAAGCTATTATTAGTTGCCTCTTTTAAAATTGTTGCTACTTCCATCATTTCTACCATAAAAGTACTTTGTCCCATGCTTAAATCGTCAGATGCTCCCACTCTTGTGAATATTTTATCTACAACACCGATTTTTGCTGTTTCTGCTGGTACAAAACTTCCTACTTGTGCCATTAAGGTAATTAAAGCAACTTGCCTCATGTAAGTCGATTTACCTGCCATATTGGGACCTGTTATAATAGATAATCGGTTTTCTTCTTTATCTAAATATGTATCATTTTCAACAAAACTTCCTGGTCCTAATATTTTTTCAATTACTGGATGTCTTCCATTTTTTATATCTATTATTCCCAAAGAATTAACTTCTGGCATACAATAGTTCATGTCTTCTGCTACTTCGGCAAAAGATGTTAATACATCTAGGTTGGAAATTACTTCACTAGTTTTTTGCAATCTTTTTACATTTTTTGCTATGTTATCTCTAATGTCAACAAATGCATTATATTCCAAATCAATTACTTTTTCTTCTGCACCTAATATTTGATTTTCTAAATTTTTTAATTCTTCTGTAATGTATCTTTCAGCATTTGTTAAAGTTTGTTTACGAATAAATCTTTCTGGTACTTGATTTAAATAAGATTTTGTAACCTCAATAAAGTATCCAAATACTTTATTGAAACCTATTTTTAAGTTTTTGATGCCAGTTTTTTCTCTTTCTTGCAACTCTAACTGAATTAGCCAATTTTTTCCTTCAGTTTGTGCTGTTTTTAAAGTATCAATTTCTTGATTATAACCTAATCGTATTATACCTCCATCTTTAATCGTCATAGGTGGATCTTCAACAATTGCCTCATCAATTAATTGATAAATGTCTTGCAATTCATCTAAATTATTGCATAAATCTCTTAATAAATCAGATTTGCAATTTTCTAGATTCTTTTTTATTTCTGGTAATTTTAATAATGAATTCTTTAAAGTTACCATGTCTCTTGCATTGGCATTTCCATATGACATTTTACCAGCTAATCTTTCAATATCATATACCTTTTTTAGGTTTGTTGTAATATCTCCTCTTAATATAACATCATCTTTTAGCCCTTTTACTGCATCTAATCTTCTATTAATTTCTAATACATCTACTAATGGGTCATTTAGCCATCTTCTTAGACATCTTCCTCCCATAGAAGTTGATGTTTTATCTAAAACCCATAATAAAGTACCTTTTTTGGATTTGTCTCGCATTTTTTCTGTAATTTCTAGATTTCTTCTTGCATTAATATCTAATGCCATGTACCTTGATAGAGAATAAACTACAATTTTATTTATATGGTCTAGTGTTGTTTTTTGCGTCTGCTCAATATATTCTATAAGAGCATGAATAGAACTAATTGCTAAATCTTTTTCTTGGAAATTTTCTATTTTTCTGCCATTACTATCTATAATATTAAAACGTAATTGTAAATTATCTACTTCACTAGTAAAAAATTTATCATTGAATTTTGTAATGTATATATTTTCAAATCTTTCTTTTATTTTGTTTATTTCTTCTGTGCAATCTGACATCATAGAATTTATAACTAATTCTGATGGAGTATATCTTGCTATTTCATCTAATAACATTGGGAAATTGTAATTATCTTTAATTTCTGCTGAATAGAATTCTCCTGTAGATATATCACAAATACTAATACCATAATAAATTCCGGTTTTAAATATAGACATGATATAATTGTTTTTTCTTTCTTCTAGCATATTACTTTCTACTACTGTTCCAGGAGTTACTATACGAATTACTCCTCTTTTTACAATTCCCTTTGCTTCTTTAGGATCCTCTAATTGTTCACAAATAGCTACCTTATATCCTTTATTTACTAATTTCGCTATGTACATTTCAGCTGCATGGTGTGGAACTCCTGCCATTGGTGCTCTTTCTTCTTGTCCACAATCTTTTCCTGTCAATGTTAATTCTAATTCTCTTGCTGCTAAAATGGCATCATCAAAAAACATTTCATAAAAGTCACCTAATCTATAAAATAGAATACAATCTTTGTATTCTTCTTTTGTTGCAAGATAATTTTGCATCATTGGCGAATATTCTGCCATTTTTAATCTATTCCCCTTTCATTACTTTCTATTTGTTTATCAATACGCATAATTTGTTCTTCATAATGCTTACATAATTGTCTCTGTTTGTTTTCCTTTGCATTCCTTATAGATTCTTTAAATTGATTTTTTCTACTTTCTAATTTTTCTTTTTCAGTACTAACTACTTGAGGTACATACTCTTCAACTACTTTGTCTATCACACTATGATGTAATGTTTTTCCAGTTTTCAATGCATCTACATACAGTTGATAAATATAATATAAATTATAATTTTCCGCTTCTATATTTGCAAACTTTCTTTGTATTGTCCTTTTTGAAACTCCATATTTTGCTTCTAATTCTTTTTGAGAAATACCAGTAATAATACTTTCCCTCATTAATTGTTCAAAATCTATTCCTTGTGTATCTCTTGGTTTGTATGGATGTAAAATAACAAATTGTTGATATAATTGATAGTTCGTTTGTTCCAATCCAGATACCTTTCTATATAAAGTATTTAAACCTACTCCTCTTTTCTCACATTCTTTTTTTAAATTAACATTATTTCCCTTTTTCACAATTTCCTGTATAAAATCTATCCATTCTACATTATCCAAATCTAGATTTCTCCTTTCAAATACCACATATGCTCTGAAACAATTTTTAAATCTATCATTTTCCCAATTAAGTTTTTATCTCCTTCAAATACAACCACTTTATTACTATCTGTTCTACCAGTTAATAATTCCTTGTTATTTTTGCTTTCTCCCTCTACTAGAACTCTTTGCAATGTTCCTACATATTTTTGATTATTCTCTTCAATTTGGCTTTCTACTAATGCCTTCAATTTATCAAAGCGTTTATGTTTTTCCTCTTCTGGTATTTGGTTTTCCATCTTATCACCCGGAGTTCCAACTCTTCTTGAATAAATAAACATATATACTTGTTCAAATTTAACTCTTTTTACAACATCTAATGTATCTTCAAATTCTTCATCTGTCTCTCCCGGAAATCCAACAATAATATCTGTTGATAATGTCAAATTTGGAATTTTATTTCGCATTTTTTCCACTAAATCCAAGTATTGTTCCTTGCTATACTTTCTGTTCATTTCTTTTAAAACTCTTGTATTACCTGCTTGTAAAGGTAAATGAACTAATTTACAAACCTTTTCGCAAGTAGCTATAGCTTCTATAACATCATCAATAAAATCTTTTGGATGTGGTGATACAAAACGAATTCTTTGAATTCCATCTATTTTATTAATAGCTTTTAAAAGAGTTGCAAAAGAATTTACTCCTTCATATTCTTCAAATTCTATTCCTTTTTCTCGCTCTACTCGTAAATAAGAATTTACATTTTGCCCTAATAATGTAATTTCTTGGTATCCTTGTTTTGCTAATTCTCTTATCTCTTGAATGATATCTTTTGGCTTTCTGCTTCTCTCTCTTCCTCGCACATAAGGTACAATGCAATAACTACAAAAATTATTGCATCCATTCATAATTGTAACTGATGCTTTTATTTTGCTATCTCTTTTTATTGGTAATCCTTCATGGATTTCACCATCTATATCAATAATATCTTCGATTTTTTTCTTTTCTTCTAATGCTTTTTGTAAATCTTCTGGAAATTTGTGCAATGTATGTGTACCAAATAAAATATCTACAAAAGGATAACTTTCTTTTATTTTATCAGTAATATGTTTTTCTTGCATCATACATCCACCAATTGCTATAATAATTCCTTTTTCTTCTTTTAGTTTTTTCAATTCTCCTAATTTTCCAAAAAGCTTGTCCTCTGCATTTTCCCTTACACAACATGTATTAAATACTACAATATCTGCTTCTTTTTGATTTTCTGTTTTTTCGTATCCCATTTTTTCTAACATGCCACATAATTTTTCTGAATCATTTTCATTTAATTGGCATCCCATTGTTAATATGTTATATTTCATTTATGTTCTATGTCTCCTTTTTATTTTTTTCTTCATGATATTCTCTATCTGTATTAACATTCCATATGTTATCTTTTGTTATTTCTCCTGTACGAATATTTTTTGCTGCTTCCATAGCTGTAACCATTGAATGATCCATATTATTATATCTATGTTGTCCATTTCTTCCAATACAATATAAATTATCTATTTTATTAAGATATTCTATTAATTTATCAATCTCTTTATATGTATCAAAATATGCAGGATATGCTTTTTTTATCTTTTCTCTATGTGAATCTTCCACTTGTTCTTTTTGAATAATATTCATCGTTACTAATTCATCAATTGCAAAATTGATAAATTCCTCATCTGTCATATTCCAATATTTATCTCCTTCTTCACACGTATACTCTAATCCAATCCACACTTTATTTTCTGCATCTTCTACTAGATATGGTGACCAGTTATTGAATATTTGAATTCTACACATTTTTACCTCTGGCTCTTGTACATAAATCCAACAGTCTGGTACAATATTTCCTAATGTTTTTATATCTGTCTTATTTTCTAAATTTAATTTATCTACTAATAGCCCTACTGTTATAAAGTCTCTAAATGGTAAACCTTTTGCGATTTCTTGTATATGATTTGGTACATCTATTCCTCTAAATCCTGCTACTAAATCATTCATTGGCATTGTTGATACAAATATATCTCCATCTATAGTTTCTCTTCCTTCTTTTGTTTCACATTCTACTGATACTATCTTTCCTTCATTAAAATTAATCTTTTTTACACTATAACCTTTTTTTATTTCACCACCTTTTTCTTCTACTCTTTTTGCTAATGTCTCCCATAAATGTCCTGGTCCATATTTTGGATACCAAAATTGTTCTATTAATGATGTTTCTGTATTTTCTGCATTTTTATTTCCAAATGCTTTATTAAACATGTCTTTTATTACTGCTTTTATTGATATTCCTTTTACTCTTTGTGAACCCCAGTCTGCTGATATTTCACTTGGATGTCTCCCCCAGAGTTTTTCTGTATATCTTTCAAAAAACATACTGTATAATACTTTTCCAAATCTATTTATATAAAAATTTTCTAATGAAGTTTCTTCTTTTTTAGTAAAAACAGATTTTAAATAACTAAATCCTGCTTTTATTGTACGTAAAAGCCCTATATTTTTAAAAGTTTCTAATTTCATACTAATTGGATAATCAAAAAATTTCTTTAAATAATAAATTCTTGATACTCTTTGTCTTATTAGCATTACATCATCTTCTGTTTCTGGGTTTGGTCCTCCTTCAACTAATGGTTTCTCCCTTCCTAATTTTTCATCATCAAAAGAATTCTTTCCTTGTATTGGCATTAGCTCTTCCCAAAATTTCATTACTCTTTCATCTTTTGAAAAGAAACGATGTCCTCCTATATCCATTCGATTTCCATTATGTTTTACTGTTTTTGAAATTCCTCCAATTTCTTCCGTTTCTTCTAAAATTTTAACCTCATATTCTTCATTTCCATTATTTTTTAGCATTTCATATGCCATTGTTAATCCTGCCGGCCCTGCTCCTACAATTATTACTCTTTTTTTCTTCATTTTATTTATTCTTTCCTTTTTTTCTCGGTTCATCTATTAAAATGTAACAATTTATACTATTATATTACGTTGATACTTATTAGTCAAGAGATATTCAATTAACAAAAATTATTGAAATCCTTTTATTTTATGATATAATAAAAATAGAACGGAGGAAAATATATGGGAAAATTTGATTCTTTATTAAAAACTAAAAACAGTAAAAGAAAATATCAATATGATTATAAAAAAATATACAAAAAGGGACGTTTTGCAACTTCTGTAGACTACAGTTACTTTGAAAATCTATATTCATTAGAGCTTTTAGATGTCAGTAAAAAGAAATATAATCAAGACTTAATATCTCTTTGGGGAAATTTAGATATGAAAAGCTATATTGACTATGATTTAGGAAATACAATTAATATGTATTTTCTTCCTAATACCAAAAAAATCATTCCAATTAATCAATTAGATGATTATAATTTTATGCCAGAAGACACAAGAAAATTAAATTTACTAGATATTAAATATATAAAACATTTGAAATTAGAAAATGTTATTTTCAATAACTTATATTTAGCTACTTATGAAATACTTGATAATAATGGTAATTTTAGACCCTATGTTTTACTTTTAACTAAAAATGAAAATGATGATTTTGTAGATATTGGTTATGGATATGATGCTAATGATAATGATAATGTCGAATTATTTATAAAATCTTTTAATTATCCTGTATTTCTTAATACTAATGGGGTAATCATTTTACCATTAACCAATAAAAAAGTTAAATTAAATGTTGATGATTATATTACTGATTTAGATATTCAAAAAATGCAAAATAAAAAGTAGGTTGAAATTTCTTTCTTCCTACTATTTTATTATTAAGCAAGTCCGTATTTTTTCTTAAATTTATCTGCTCTACCACCAACTGTTTCTTGTCTTAAATTACCTGTCCAATATGGATGACATTTTGAGCATACGTCTACTTTTAAATCTTTTTTTGTAGATCCAACTTCTAAAACATTACCACATGCACATGTGATTGTTGTTTGGTTATAATTTGGATGTATTCCTTCTTTCACTTCAGTTCACCTCTTTCTTATGATTAAATAATTTGACTGTTTTTTATCATATCATATTTTTTTTATTTTTTCAAGTATTATTTTTGATTTTCTTCCTTTTCTTGTTCTTTTTGCATATATTCTGCTGAATATAGCATTTCTTTATTTAAGGATAGTTTGTTAATTAATTTTCCCATTATATTGAAAACACAAGCTATAATTAAAATTATCATTCCTATTCTTTTCCAATTTTTCTTTAACATAACTTTTTCTCCTTCTAAAAATACTACATATTAATTATACTTTTATTTTTCAAAAATGTCAATAATTTCGTATTTTTTGGTTACACTATCTTTGGTGATTTTAATGAATAAAAAAAGTTTAATTATTTTAGCTATCATAATTGTACTACTAATTGGAGCTGGAATTTTTATTTTCTTTAGAAATGCAACTTCTAGTCCAAATCAAAGTAATTATGAAGCAAACAGAACATCTTTTGAAAATAAATCAAACAATAAGATAACTCAAGAAATTACTGAAAAAGATAATAATAAACATATTACCGAAGAACAAATTGCTACTTTCAGTACACCTATTTATTCAAGTGACCCAGCACGTCAAAATAATGTAAATATTTCTTGTAATACCTTGAATGGAACTATTGTCAAAAATGGTGAAACATTTTCTTTTTGTGAAACTGTAGGACAAGCATCTTCTAGTAAAGGATATCAAGAAGCTGAAATTTTTGATAGATATGGTAATAAGAAAAAGGGCTTAGGTGGTGGAAATTGTCAAATTAGTTCTACATTATATAATGCTGTATTATCAGTTCCTAGCTTAGTCGTTACCGAAAGACACGCGCATAGTAATTACGTTCCTTACATTGCTAGAGGCAAAGATGCTGCTGTTGCTTATGGTAGTTATGACTTAAAATTTAGAAATGATTCTGGAAATGATATTAAAATTTTAGCTTCTTCTGATGGTTCAACAGTAACTACCACTTTAGTATCATTAAAATAAAAATTTTAATTTAGCATATGTATCTTTTCAATTGAATAAGTATGTATTAATAATTGGAGGGATATTTATGCAACAATTAAAATTTTTAGTTTCATTTTTATTAATTCTATTGATTACTCTTTCTTTGGCTATACCTTGTTTTGCTGAAGAAACTACATATGTCTGGTCAACTACTTCAACTCCTGTATCAACTACTGCTGCAGATTCAACAGAAAACAGTTCTTCTAATACTTTAAACTTAGAATCTGCTTCATGCATTTTAATAGAACAATCTACTGGTCAAGTTTTATACGAACACAACAGTCACGAACAATTACGCCCTGCTTCTGTTACAAAAGTAATGAGTATTTTATTAATTATGGAAGCCTTAGATGATGGCAGAATTAGTTTGACTGACTCTGTTCCATGTAGTGAAAATGCTGCTTCCATGGGTGGTTCTCAAATTTGGTTAGACCCAAGAGAAACTTTAACTGTTGATGAAATGTTAAAAGCTATTTGTGTCGCTTCTGCTAATGATTGTGTAGTTGCAATGGCAGAATATCTTGGCGGTTCTGAAGATGCTTTCGTACAGATGATGAATGACAAAGCAAAAGAATTAGGCATGAATGATACTACTTTCAAAAATTGCCATGGCTTAGATGAAGATGGTCATGTCACTTCTAGTAATGATATTGCTCTTATGTCAAGAGAACTTTTAAACAAGCATCCTAAAGTAACAAATTATACTACTATTTGGACTGATTCTTTACGTGACGGAAAATCAGAACTTGCCAACACTAACAAATTAATTCGAACATATAAAGGTGCAACTGGTTTAAAAACTGGTTCTACTGGTCTTGCCTTGTATAATTTATCTGCTAGCGCTACTCGCGATAACTTATCTTTAATTGCAGTTATTATGAAAGCTCCTTCTACCAAAGTTCGTTTTGCTGAAGCCCAAAAATTACTAGATTATGGATTTAATTCATTTTCTTTTGAACAATTTGGTAAAAAAGATGATGTTGTAAAAACTCTTACTGTTAATAAAGGTGTTCGTTCAAGCGTTGATGCAATTTTATGTGATAATGCAGGCACTTTGATAGAAAAAGGAAAAAATAAAAATATTGAACAAAATTTAATTCTTGATGATACTGTTTCTGCTCCCATTACAGCGGGTCAGAAATTAGGAGAAATTTCTTTTTCATTAGATGGTAAAACATTATCTACTGTTAATATTGTTGCTAAAGATAATGTTGAAAAAATAAATTTGTTTACTATGTGTAAAAGAGTTATTTATTCTTGGATTGATTTGCTAAGAAGTTAATTATTAATATTTTAAAGGGACCTTATTTAGGTCCCTCATTTAAAAGTGATTTCCTTTTTTATTAAAAAACTTGTCAAATATTCCCTTATTATCCTTTTTACGAGACTTATTGGCAGTCTTTTTTCTACTATTTTCAATAATTCTATCCAAATCCTCTATATCCAAATCTTCATCTAAATCTTCATTTTTCTTTTTAGTTTGTTTCTTTACAGTATTTTTCTTTGGCATACTTTTTTCAGAAACTTGTTTTTTTATTCTTTTTGGTGGTCTTTTATCCTCTTCTTCCTCTTCATCTTCATCATCATCGTCTTCTTCATCCTGTTCTTCATCATATTCATCTTCTTCGTCGTCTTCTTCATCGTAATCATCATCTATACTATCTGCATAATCGTAATCTTCTATTTGAACTGTTTTCTTTTCTTCTACTACAACATCTTCAATATCATCATCTTCTTCGTCGTCATCTTCGTAACTATCTTCAAATTCATAGGTTTCCTTGATCTCTTCCTCTTCTAATTCTTCTATTCGATATTCTGATAAGTCTCTTCCAAATTTCTCTGTAACTTCTTCTTGGAATACTCTATAAATATTTTTAATTCCCTCTATTCTCCAATAATTTGAATTAATAACTGTTCCCATACTAATATTAACATGATTAACTTCTTCTTCAAAGTTCTTTTCTTTATCTTCAATATTTTTCAAATATGTTTTATTATATAGCTCTTTATAAGCCTTGTTGCTTGCTTTATTAGCAGTTTCTCTTAAAATTAATTCATACAAATTTTTAATTTGCATCATATCTAATTCAAAATTATTGCATGCTTCTACCATCATTTTATTATGTGCCCTAGTACCACTAATTGCTGTCATTCTTTCATAATCTAAAAATCCTACTATATACTCTTTTTGAGCTTTCAAAAAAGCTAATTTTACACTTGTATCTTTTAAAACTTTTTGATATTTAGTTAATCTAACTTCTTCACTATCTGTTTCTGCCAACAATCTTTTCATTCTATCATAAATTAACACATAACATTCTGCTTCTTTTTCGGCTATATCCATTCTTGCATTTATTGCTTTTCGCAATACATCCTGATTAAAAGCTACTTTTTCATTCTTGCCATTTTTTGTCATAATATTTAACACATCTTGTTTGATTTGCTCTTTTTCAGCATTAATAAAATCTTTTAAATTTACTACATCTTTTACTTCAATTTCATGAAAAGCCTCATCCATTTTTTTGATATATTCAATATGATTTGCTTCACCTATTCTTCTAGCCTTTTCACATTTATTTCTATCTTTTTGTTTTTGTGAAAAGTCTGTCAAATATTGAATAAATTCTTCTCTAATCTCTTTTGACTTTTCATTATTTCTATCTAAAGAATTTTCGATTTTCTTTAACTTCATCTCTAATGTTCTGGCATCTTCGCCTAAGTCTGTAAAAAGTTGTGCTCGGTCTTCTTCCAACTTGCTATTAACATTGTATATTCTCTCTTGTTCTTGCTGTAAATCTTGTATTTTTTTTGCTGTGTCATCAAATTCTTGTATTACTTTCAATTCTTTTTCTGCCATAACTTGATAATCTTCAATTTCTCGAACTAATTCACTATATTTTTCACTATTTTCCCTCAAGTTACCTGGTTTGTTTAATTCTAAAATCTTTTCTATGTATCTTTCTAAAACAATGGCACTTCTTTCATACATTTTAATGCAACCCCCAAATTTTACATTTTATTTTACTTTATTTTTTTCTACTTTGTATATTATAAAAGATATTAATACTCCAATTGTTGCTGTTATTAATTGTGTCATTCCCATTGCTGTTTGTAGGTTGTTAACTAATTTCTCAGGAAAGATTTTAAATACATTTAATAATTCAAATGAAGCAAAAATGATTAAAACTTTTGCTATAATCCCAACTATACCAGCTAGAAAATAATTCTTTTCTTTTCCTAATAAAATAAATTTGTAAGCATAAATTAAAGCAAAATTTCCTAACCAAATAGCTGGTATCATATATGACATATATACAGATGCTGTTCCAAATACATATCCACTTAAAATAGTTGATATACTTGGCATTGTTACAACCCCAACTATTTTTTTCCAACCTTTTAAATTTATTGCAGCTGTTACTAATGCAGTATTAACAATAGAACCTACTATAATTTGTGAATTTGCTGCTATAACACTTTGTGCTCCAAACACTGCCTGAATTAGTTGTGCCAAAAAAGTTGGTACTAAAAACGCAACTAACCCAATTATAATAGTTTGTATTATATCTACCTTCTCTGAAAATTTATAAATTGTCTTATTTAAAATTCCTTCATTATCCATTTTTCTACCTCCAAAATAAAATCATTCTTTTTTTATTATATCTAAAATTTATTAAAAAGTCCATACCTAATTTTTTTAATTAAATAATGACTTCCTCCGCTTTGATTATTTTGCTCATTTTCAACCATGCTAACAACTAATAAGTCATCTGTAAAACAATCAAACCATCCTAGAGTTCCGCTTTCTTTATCTTCACTAGAAGCTTTTAATTCTGCTGTTCCTGTTTTTCCTGCTATAGTTATACCACTGATTTTCATATCATTTGCTGTTCCTTCTGGACTTTCTACAACTTGTACTAAAGTTTCTTTAATTGTATTTGCAACTTCAGCTGAAAATACATTTTCTTTTAGGATTTCTGCACTTTTGCCTTCCTTATACTGAATATAAGGTTTTATCATATTTCCATTATTTGCAAAAGCAGAATATATAGATGCCATATGAATTGGATTTACTAAAATACTTCCTTGACCATAACCTGAATCTGCAAGTTTTGTCTCTCCTTCTATTTTATTTCCGTTATTATTAGCATATTGAGATTTTGCTAAACTTAAAGGGAATTCAATTTCTTCATTAAATCCTAATTTATTTAAGTTTTCAGCAAATGTGTCTGCTCCTATTTTTAATGCAGATTGTGCAAAATAAATATTGTCTGAATGTATCATTCCATTTAATAGATTTTTTGCCCCATTATATGCTGTTAAAGTTGTAATTTTATAATTTCCCCATGAATTGTCTTTTTGCCAACTTGTTCCTGTATAACCATAATCTTCATTAGCATTTATTTTTCCTGTGTTCAAGCCAATAGCACCTGTAATTGGTTTGAATGTAGAACCTGGACAATACTTCTGTAAGAAACGATTATATAATGGTTTATTTGCATCATTATTTAATTTTTCCCATTGACTATTTGTCATTCCTACAACGAAATCATTAGAATCAAATGTAGGTGTACTAACTAAAGCAAGTAATTCGCCTGTTTTTGGTTGCATAACAACAAAAAATCCTTTATCATCTTTCATTTGTTCATATAGTTTTGTTTGCATTGTAGAATCTATTGTAAGTTTTACATCTTGTCCATCTTTTTTATCCTGTTTAATAACTTCTCTTACCTTATTTCCATCTTCATCTACAATATAAATTTCACTACCATCAATTCCTCTTAATGTTTCTTCATATGATTTTTCTAATCCAGATTTTCCTATTACACTTGTTGTGTTATATCCTTTTCCCTTATTTTTTTCTAATTCTTCACCACTAATTGCTTGTACATAACCAATTAAATGACCTGCTTCTTTTCCTAATGAGTACACTCTTCCTTCTACTTTGTTAATCAAAATTCCCGGTATATTAAGTAATGCTTGCTTTAAATCAACATCCGTTTCCGCTATCTTTTTAATCGGTACAAAAGTATCGTCTTTTACCCATGATGCATTTAATTGTTCATTAATATATTCTACTGAAACACCTGTTAATTCAGATATTTTGCTAATACTTTGTGTCTTATTCTCTCCTAGTTTTCCGTGGTACAATTCCTGTTGATAAAACTGTTCCATCAGTTGCTAGTATCTGATTATTTCTATCTAATATATCTCCTCTTTTTGCTTTAATTGTAGAAATTCTTACTTTTTGATCATCTCCTAGTTGAGGAAAAATAAAACTAGAATCCCATTTAATCTTGTACTCTTGATTTTCTTTTTCTAAAATGACTGCATTGTCAAATTGAATTTCTCCTGCTGATGTAAACATTATTTCATGATAATCAATTTTATAATCATTTTCTTTTTTCTCTAAGTTATTAATTTCTACTTTAAGATTAGCTGCATCAATGCCTTCATATATATTTTTATTTCTTGTTATAAAATCTTCTTTGCTCATGTTCATGCTAGCTACTTTTTCGTACATTGCTTCATAATTTTTTTCATTTATTAAGCCAATAAAATCTGTTAATGTCTGTTTTATTTTTTCTTCATTTTGTTTGTTTACTAATACTATTGCCACTATTATTGCTAAAATTATTAGTACACTAATTACTCCTATTAATACTTTCTTATTCTTCATATAATACCCCTTTATTTATTCTTTTTTATAAATTCTATTATTTGTTCTGCTAATATTTCTTCTTTTCCTTTGTATCTATGGTCTGCTCCATCAATGTAATCAATATCTTTATGTGGATTAGTAATAATACTATTAATTTTAGTTACTAATTCGCTTGGTTCTTGTAGTATCATTTCTTTCTCATTTCCCCATCTCATAAATAGAGGATCACTTATTTCGTTTAATTTTTCAAACTTTGTATCTTCTTCATAATTTGCAAAATCTATGTCTTTATTGTCCCTAGCATATCTTAGAAATGTTTTACTACTTATTGGATGTATAAATGATTCTTTTGGCATTAATTCTAATGTTTTGCCATCTTTCTCTTTTTCTTCTGCTATTTTTAAATATTCTTCAAATTTATCTCCTAAATATGCCTTTAAGGTAGCTGGAATGTCAACAAGTGAAAGTAATATTACACCTTTTACATTTTCTAATAAATCGTCATTTTCTTCTTTTAATTCATTATACGTGTATACAATTTTTGTGCAACCCAAACTGTGCCCTTGCAAATATATATTTTGATAACCTAATTCTTTTAATTTTAACATTGCACCTACAATGTCTTCATATCCTTCTAAAACATCTTCATATGCAGTTCCACCTAGTTTTTCTTCTCTCTTTCCTTCTATATCTTTTTTTATATATTTTACTAGTTCACTTCCTCTATTATTGAAACAAAAATAATCTATTTGTTGTTCATTTGCTTTTTTGGCAATTACTTCATCTCTCTTTTTGAAACAGTTACTACTCATTCCATGAATTGCTAAAATGATATTTTGAGTCTTTTCTTGGCCTTCATATAATAATCCATTTAAAATAATTCCATCAGTTGCTAAAAAGTCTATTTTTTTCATATTACCACTTCCTCTCTTTTATTTGCATTATACACTTAAGATATAAAAATGTCAAAAAAAAAAGAGTAAATCTGTAAGCCGGGTTCTGTCTTTTAAAATAGCCATTTATC
Organism: uncultured Clostridia bacterium; assembly: GCA_947631385.1. Classification (GTDB taxonomy): domain Bacteria; phylum Bacillota; class Clostridia; order TANB77; family CAG-508; genus CAG-269. Next base: position 23,126 of record CANRLE010000008.1, read on the forward strand.
TAGGATATCTATTGCTAGATATCTCAAGCCACGCAATTTAGAAGGCGCCGAGCAGGCTTAATCTTCTTTTTAGGTGTTGCTTCAGATGGGGTTTACACTGCTTGCCATGTCACCATAGCAACGGTGAGCTCTTACCTCGCCTTTTCACCCTTACCTTATTTCTAAGGCGGTTATTTTCTGTTGCACTTTCCTTAAGGTCACCCTCACTAGACGTTATCTAGCATCTTTGCTCTGTGAAGCCCGGACTTTCCTCTCGTAATTCCTTTCGGAGTTTTACCAGCGACTATTCAATTTACTCTGTTTTTTATTATACTATAATTTTATTAATTTATCAATATTTTTTAATAAAAGGAACCTTTATCCAACAATTACCAGTTAATAATGCTACTGCACATAAAGCACGACACGGAAACCGATGCCAATGCGGTAGTCGGCCTCACTAGAATTGTCACCAGTACGATAGCATACTGGGCGGTCAGCACCCGCGTGAGAGAAGCTACCA
>CANRLE010000009.1 GCA_947631385.1 uncultured Clostridia bacterium
TTATGACAAAAATAAAAAAATAAGGATTATGGGGCCGTCCCCAAATCCTCACTTGTATAATAAAATTCTCCAAATCCATAAATCACTTTATAATATTTTCCTATGAAAGATGGCATACTTTGTTCCTTTATCTCATAGGTAGGTGGTGCTACTTCCTCTCCCTGTTCATTTATAGCACCCCATTTTCCATCACTTTTTACTGTTGCATATCCATATTCATTAAATTCATATGCTTTATCATATTTATAATCAACTATTAATTTTCCATTACTATCAACAAATCCATATTTATTATCTTTTACTTTTACAAATAATTTATTATTTGGATATACTTCTGTATTCTCTATTTCTTTGCCTTCTTTGCTAAAATACTTCGTTTCAGTTTCATTATATACTTTTATATAGTTTTCTTCAACATCTACTGTCGCATTTTGCATCTCACAAATTTGTTCTATATTTTTATTATAAATTTGCGTCATTTTTGTATCTATTATTGATGTTTGTATAAAATCAGTTCCTTGCAATTTTTGTAATGAATCTTTATTAATTTCTACTTTTTCATTTCCTTTATCATCTATAATTCCTTGTTTACTATTTTCATTACTTACAATAAAATAATTATCATGTAAATATTCGATATAATTGTACTTTTCTTCAATTAATTGTTGCCCATTTTGATTAATCACACCATATTTTGTGCCATCTTCATTATTAATTCGTATTTTATATTTTTCATTATTTGTATTTACAATAGCTATATTAGGATTTACATCAACTTGAGTTCCATTACTATTATACACCACTGTATCTTGTTCGTTTTGTGCATAGAAATAAATTCCAGTAATATCAATTTGATTATACTGTACAGGTACTATTATCTTTCCTTCTTGATTTGCTATTCCATACTTTTTGCTCTTTTCGATAATAAATACTTCATTAGTTGCATCATATTCAATAGATTGATATTCATTTCCTATTAGTTCTTGTTCATTCTTCATTAATCCATATTGACCATTTTTTGCACATATTAAATAGCTATTTTCTGTATCCTTTATTTGAGTCACTCTCGAAATTTCATTATATTCTGTTTTTAAAATTTCTTTTCCTTTATTATTTAAATATCCATATCTATACCCATCTTCTGTTTTTACTGATACAATATAACCTGCATACTTAGTTTGGTCATCATTATCATAATATTCATCTAATTGAATATTATCATACATTATTTCTACTAATTTATTTCCCTTAATATTTATGACTCCATATTTTCCGTCTTTTTTTACAATTAATGCTCCTTCTTTATATGTCAAACTATCTATGTCTTCATAAATTGGCTTAGTTATTTGTTTTCCATCCAAATTAATTAATCCATACTTTCCATCTTGTTCATATTTTAAAACACTTTTTTCATACATTAAATCACTTGATATATTTTTCAATCTAATTGGTTCTATATTATATTCAGTTAAAATTTTTTCATTTTTCTCATTTAGTGTTGTGACACTATTTTCTTGATAACATATAAAAACGCTTTTTTCTGGATTTGGAATTCTAATTTCACTATATTGTGGTGATATAACAGTATTGCCATTTCGGTCAATTACTCCATACATATCACCTTGTTTTAATACAAAATAATTATATTGTTCTACTTTTGTGATTTCATAATTCTTGCCATTTTCAATTATAATTTGATATCCTACTATTCCAGCTACTACTGCTAAAATTAATAAAATTACTATAATAATGATATATCTTTTTTTCATTTTTTACTCCTTATTTTCTATATTATTTTTACAAGCCTTTACTTTTAAAATTCTTTTATCTTCATATTCTTCAATCTTATATGTCACTCTTTCTGTATCTATTACTGGGGTTTCTTCATCTTCTGGAATTCTTCCTAATTTATCCTGCAAATATCCAGATATTGTATCATAATCTCCTTCTGGAATTTTAGCATTTAATAGCTTATTTACGTCATAAATTGTCATGTTGCCACTCAACATATAGGTATTTTCATCTATCTTTTCATACTCTTTTTCCTCTTTATCATATTCGTCATAGATGTCTCCTACTAGCTCTTCTAAAATATCCTCCATTGTAACTAATCCTGCTGTTCCTCCATATTCATCAACAATAATTGCAATTTGTTTTTTATTCTTTTTTAATTCCTTGAATACATCGTTAATAAATCTATTTTGTGATACAAAATATGCATCTTTTACCACATTTTTTACTTTAAATGATTTTTTATTTATATTTTTTAATACATCTTTAACATATAAAATTCCCTTAATTTCATCTATAGTCTCATCATAAACTGGAATTCTACTATATCTGTATTCTTCTTTAGAAAGTTCTTGCAATAATTCATCTGTGCTAATGTTAATGTCTACTGCAAATATATCTGTTCTATGTCTCATAATTTCAGAAACAGTTATATCATTAAATTCAAATACATTATTTATAAATTCTTTTTCATCTTCTTGTATTGTTCCCTTTTCCTCCCCTTGGTCTACCATCATTTTGATTTCTTCTTCTGTTACTGATTCCTCTTCGTTCTCAGCTACTCCAAATATTTTTGATATTGCATTTGTCACAACGGTTAATAGTTTAACAAATGGAGATGTTATAATTGATACTGCTCTAATTATACCTATACTACCAAATGCTATCTTTTCATAATTTTTCATAGCAAACCTTTTTGGAACTAATTCTCCAAATACCAATGTAAAGAATGATAATATTATAGTGACTAAAACAATGGATATACTATTCCATATTCCTAAATTAATCATTGGCATTAATTTATATAGTATTGGTGCTAGTCTTTCGGCAAATGTTTCTGAAGCAAATGCACTAGATAAAAATCCTGCTAATGTGATTCCTATTTGTATTGTAGATAAAAATTTGCTTGGCGACTTTATCATTTTTTCAATTTGCTTTGCTTTTTTGTTTCCTTCTTTTGCTTGTTTTTCTATTTTTGCATCATTTAATGAAATAAATGCTATTTCCGCCGCGGCAAAAAATGCATTTAATGCAATTAATATGATTAGAAATATTATTTGTGAAATCATGTATTATCTACTCCTTTAAATTTTACATGTTATACTTATTATATCCGTTTTCTTTTTTTTTTTCAACTAATTTTAAAATATAAAGCAGAGCAAGTACATTTTTATTATGTCTTGCTCTGTTTATTATATACTAAAGGCCTGTTACTGGTAATTTTTCTCTTTTTACGCTAGAAGAGCTAACTTCTTTATTATTTTCTTTTTTCTCAATGTCTATTTTTGGTTCTTCTTCTGCATTATTATTAATTGTAATTGTATATTGTTCATGTAATGATAATTCAATATCAATTAATTCCTCATATCTTTCATATCCTTCTGCAGCTTTTGTTTCTCTTATATAATATTTCCCCGGAATCATATTTTTAACAACAATTTTACCTTCTTTATCAGTTTTTAAATCATTATAAATTACATTTTTATTTTCATCTAATATTTCAAATTCTGTATTTTCCAATCTCTTCTTTGTTTTTTCATCTTGTTTAATAATTATAATCTCTGTCTCATTTTTTGGATATTCATCACTTTTTTCTCCTGTTCCATCTTCATAAGTTGCTGTCGTTAAAGCATAATCTTGATAGTCACTATTTGGAGCTGTTCCATATAATACTGGTTTAGTTTCGACTTCTGCTTTTACTGTTAATTTGAAACTTCCCGCTTCTGTCATATTTTTTATTGGCACTAATACTTTAAACTTTTCACCAGTAGTAAATTGATTTTTTTCTTTGTTATTCATATCAGTAATTTTAATTCCTTTTATATCTTTTCCATTATTTTTAGAAATAGAAATTTGATAGTTTTTCATATTAGCACCTGCTTTTACTTCATATTCTTTTGATATGTATTTTGAGTCTATTTTATCTTGTGTCCATTTGTTGCTTATTTTATTAATTTGTATTGTACTTGATATTTTAGTTTCTTTTGAATTGTTTGCATTATTAAGAATACTTTTTAAAGCATTTAATGTTCGTTGCCCTGCTTCTCCAATTCCACCATAATCGTTTGGATTATTTCCATATAGATAGCAATATACTGCTTGTTTAGTTGCTGTAAAGGCTTCTTCCTTATTTGCCACTCCTAATTGCTGTATTGATTGATAAGGATATCCATGAATAATTACTCTCCACAGTCCTACATCTTTCACTGCATCTTGTACTGATACACTATAACTTTGTGTCTCTGCCCCGTGGTTTGTTTGGATCCATACAGTATGCCGGATAATTTACTCCGTTAAGTGTATATTGTACATAACTAACAATTACAACACCTCCTTTATAAGTTAATAGTTCACCACAACTTCCCGTTGATTGTAAATTTGCTGAATTGATTGATGTAGCATATACAGAGTTCATAAACACTAATGCATTAATAACAAAAATACTAATTAATACTAATATTTTTTTAATTTTGTGGTCATTTTTCTTCAAAATATCATCTTCCTCCTTTTTATGATTTATTTTCTATTGCTTTTATACATCTTCTGTATTCTGGTTCATTTTCTACACAAGTAATAAGTGTAATAATATTTTCTTCTGTATTTTCTAAACACGTTAAATCTGTATCTTTTATTATATAATTTTCTTCTACTATGTACTCACGTTTTAAGCCTTCATAGTAGTAAATAATACTATCTCCCTCCTTTAATTTATAAATATTTGCAAAATAATTATTTTCATATCCTCTATTATGACCTGCCAAGCAAACATTTCCATTCCAAGTTTGAGTTTCTTCAAAATGTCCGATAAATTTTTTTAATATTTCATCTGTTGTTCCTTCTTCTATAATAGCTTTTAATTGAATGTTAGGTACTTCAAGACACCAATTTTGTTGGGGTTGATTTTGAGTTTCTACATTTGTTGTAAAACCTGCTTTTAATACTGCATTTTTTGAATGAATTTTAAATTGAGTTGTTATAAAACTTATGCCAATAAATATTATAATTGCAATAAGAATACTAATAGAATTTATAAACCATGTACTATATTTTAGATTTTTTATCTTATCACTCTCCTTTACTATTTAATTTTAATTTTTGAAAATAATGAGATTTAATTTTTTCGAAAAAATTTTAGAATTAATTTCTTAGAAATAAAGTTAACTTTTATGAAATTATAATAATACATTTTTCATCATTTGTAAAGCTTTTTTCGTCGCAAATTTCGACAAATATCGATGTCTTTATTACTAAATTAAAAGAACTAGTTTAATCCTAGTTCTTATCTTGTATTTTATAGTTTTAAATCTAATTCCAAATAAAATTCTACACCATTATCTTTATTGATTACACCATAAACATTTCCATAGTTACTCATTATTGCTTTTACTAAAGATAATCCTATTCCGCTTCCACCATTTTCACGATTTCTAGATTCATCTACCTTATAAAATCTATTCCATATTCTAGAAATATCTTCTTCTGGAATTTTATCTCCTGTATTGAAAATTCTAATTCTTACTTTATTTTTTTCAATATCAATTTCATTTTCAATTTTTATTTGTTTATTTCCGTCTACTTCTTTTACATGTTTAATAGCATTTGTTAAATAATTAGTGATTACTTGCTCAATATAAAAATCATCTGCAAATACATTAATTTCTTCTGCTGTGTTAAATTCTATTTGAACTTGCTTTTCTTCTAGCATAACTTTTGATTTTCGCACTACTTCTCTTTCTAGTTCTACTATATTGAATTTTTTGTCTTCAAATTCTCTTTTGCCATATTCAATTTTCATTAATTCCAATAATTGTTTTACTAATCTATCCATTTTATTAGTTTCATCAAGAATTACTTCAGCATAAAATTTTCTATTTTCTTCATCAGAATTTACATTTTCGAGTAATCCTTCACTATATCCTTGTATTAAAGCAATTGGTGTTTTCAATTCATGTGATACGTCAGAGATAAAGCTTTTTCGCATTTCATCTATTTTAGATTTTTCTTCAATATCTTTTTCCAATTCAATATTTGTATTTCTTAATTGCTTAATTGTTTTTTCCAACTTATCAGACATCACATTAATACTTTTTCCTAAATTGTTTATTTCATCATCTACATCTGTAACTCTGTATTTCTTGCTAAAGTCTAAATTAGACATTCTTTTTGCAATATCATTTAATTCTGAAATTGGATCACCAAATTTTCTAGAAACATATGAAACAATTACAGCTGCAATTAGAATCGTAAAACCTGCCATTAAATATAAGAAATTATTAGAAATTTTTACACTTTCTTGAATAGAGGTAATTGGAATTCTAACAAATAGCAAATATCCGTTATCTAAAGTTGCAGATAATAAAATATATGTAATTTCATTTTTATAATCTGTCATTTTTTTTATGTTATAATTTTTTGCTTCTTCTATGACTTCCCCATTATTTTTATTGTATCTACTTGTCATTTCATTCATTTGTCCTAAAGTTGAAAAGAAATCTTTATTTGAAGTGTATACATTAACATTTTGTTCTGTTCTAATTAAGATGTCAAAATCATTATTAATAGCAATTCTTTCTAGTTGTGCTTCAATGTCTATATTTTCAGAATTATTATAATCATCATTTACTAATTTATATACTGATTTTAGTGCCTTTGTCTTACTATACAAATAAAATTGACCAAAGACAAAATTATTTACTAAAATAAGAAACAATATGATAATTAAAATAACTAAAGATAATGTCATAAAAAGTTTTACTCTTACTGATTTTAGTGCATTTTTAAACTTCATTAACATACTATTTAACTTCAAACTTGTATCCTACTCCTCTCATAGTTTTTATGTATTTTCCTTTTTTGCCTAATTTATGTCTAATTTTTTTTATATGACTGTCAATTGTTCTTGAATCTCCGTAATAGTCGTAATTCCATACATTATTTAATATTTTATCTCTTGATAACGCAATATTTTCATTTTCTACTAAATAAATAAATAATTCATATTCTCTTAAACTTAATTCAATCGTTTTACCATCTACTTTTACTGTTCTTCCTTCTTTATCTATTTCTATGCCTGCATAGTTTTTAATTTCAGTTGTATCTTTAGTAGTTCTTTTTAGAATAGCTTCTACTCTTGCTACTAGTATTTTAGGGCTAAATGGTTTTGAAATGTATTCATCCACACCTAATTCAAATCCAAATAGTTCGTCCTGTTCTTCTCCTCTTGCTGTTAGCATAATAATTGGTACTTTAGATTCTTGCCTAATTTGACGCAATACAGACCATCCATCTAATTTTGGCATCATAACATCTAATAATATAAGTGTTATTTTATTTTTATTTTCTTCAAAAACTGATAAAGCTTTTTCCCCATCTTCTGCCTCTAATATACTATAACCTTTTGCCATTAAAAAATCTTTAATTAATTTTCTCATTCTTTGCTCATCATCGACAATCAAAATGCATTCACTAGACATTTCTATTTCCTCTCTTTCTATCTCATATAATTTTTATTATAATGATAATTTGTGTCTGTTTTGTGAAAATTCTTTTATTTTTAGTGATTTTATGTTATAATACATATGAAGCACATTGTTCTGTTTTTACAGAAAGGAGCAAAGTATGGAAAAGAATTTATTATATGTTATTGTTTTATTTCCCATATGTTTGCTTTTTTGGAAGCTGACTCTATGGCTTTTAGATAAGAAGCCATCATTAGCACTTCCACAAGAAAGATTGGATTTCCTTTCCGATTTTTCTCTAATTATGAGCCTTGGGCTCAATTGTGTTTTCCTTGTATGTCTAATTCGGTGGATAATGACAATAAAAATCTACATTTTTTAGCATACACGGAATGGGTATGTGACAATTTCTTGTTACATACCCACTTTTTAATTTTTTACATGTACAGTTTTAGTATCATATGCTAATTGAATTCCTTCTTCTTGCAAAATTTTCATTATTTTATAATTTATATCTTCTTTTTCTGTTAAATAACTCACATAGTCTATAGAACCTGTATAACTACAAATCAATATATTTAATCCATTATCTTTAATTTCATCAAATTTTACAATAATGGAATCATCATAAATAGCTTCTCTTGATTCTAACATTTCTTGTACTCTTGTTTTAAATTTTTGTAATTTATCCAATGGGGTATCTATTTCCACACATAAATTTGTTTTATATCTTCTTTTTTCCATCTTACTCCAATTAATTATAGAGCTATTAGATATAATTGAATTAGGAATGTTCACTAAAGAATTTTCAAAAGTCCTTACTCTTGTACTTCTAAATGTAATGTCTTCAACTGTTCCTTCAAAGTCTTCCATTTGAATCCAATCTCCTACAATAAAAGGCTTATCCAAAAAGATAACTAATCCACCAAATAAATTCTTTGCTGTATCTTGTGCAGCAAGTGTAATGATAACTCCTCCAATTCCTAATCCTGCAACAATTCCATTTAAATTAAATCCTAATTCTGTAATAACAATGAAACCTGCTATTCCATAAATGATAGTTCTGGTTGCTTTTAGCATAAATTGAAACATAGAATCTTCCATGTTGTAATTCATCTTATTTTTTATCGTTTTTACTAAACTTGATTTTGTAGTAAGGCTTTGTGCTAAGCCTCTAGCAAAAACAATTACACTAACTATCTTAAATACTTTAGTAGCTACTAGCATGATTTCTTCTGAAAGCTCTAATTGTTTTCTTAAAAAAATCATTGCTAGATAAAATCCTAATAGTATAAAAAATATTTTTAGAGGAGTATAAAATGTATGTTCTTTTATGGATTTTGGTTCTTTTTCTTTAATTTTAAACATTCTAATAATTATATATGAAAAGATATTACTAAAAATTCTAAAAAACAAAATTATTCCAATAGCTATTAATATATCCATAATTGGAAATGACATTAAATCCATTTTTTCCTCCATATAATTCTTATCCCATATAATCTCTAAGTTTTTTACTTCTACTTGGATGTCTTAGTTTTCTTAATGCCTTTGCTTCAATTTGTCTAATTCTTTCACGTGTTACCTCAAATTCACGACCAACTTCTTCTAGTGTTCTAGCCTTTCCATCTTCTAAACCAAATCTTAGTTTTAATACTTTTGCTTCTCTTGGTGTCAATGTATTCATAACTTCTTCTAATTGTTCTTTTAATAAAGTATATGCTGCTGAATCATGTGGTGCAGGACTATCATCATCTTGAATGAAATCTCCTAAATGGCTATCATCTTCTTCTCCAATTGGAGTTTCTAAAGATACCGGATCTTGTGCTATTTTTTGAATTTCCATTACTTTTTCTACTGGTATTTCCATCTCTACAGCAATTTCTTCAGGACTTGGTTCTCTTCCTAATTGTTGTAATAAATGTCTTGAAGTTCTAATTAATTTATTTATTGTTTCTACCATATGCACAGGAATTCTTATTGTTCGAGCTTGGTCTGCAATTGCTCTAGTGATAGCTTGTCTAATCCACCAAGTAGCATACGTACTAAATTTAAACCCTTTTGTGTAATCAAATTTTTCAACAGCTTTTATCAATCCCATATTTCCTTCTTGTATTAAATCTAAGAATAGCATGCCTCTACCTACATATTTTTTGGCTATACTTACAACTAACCTTAAATTTGATTCTGCTAATTGCTGTTTTGCTTCTTCATTGCCTTCTAAGATTTTCTTTGCTAAATCTAGTTCTTGATCAAATGTCAAAAGTGGTATTCTTCCTATTTCTCTTAGATACATTCTTACTGGGTCATCGACATTTATGCCTTCATAACTAGTATCTGTTATTTCGTCTAATTTTAATGCTTCTACTTCTTTTAAGTCATCTATGTCTGGCTCTTCTTCATCCATATCATCAGATAGTAAATCTACACCTAGTTCCTCAAATGCATCAAAAACTTGGTCAATTTGCTCTGGATTTACATCATCTAATTCTGTTGCTAAATCGCCATAAGTAATTTGACCTTGCTCTTTTGCCTTTTTTAGAATTTTGCTTACTTTTTCTTCTTTTAATTTATTTCCTTCTTCTTCATTTTGTTTATCATTTTTTTCTACGAATTCATCATCTGATAATTCTAAGTTTTCTTTTGCAACTTCTCTTGCTATTTTTATTTTTTCTGTTACTTCTTGCTTTGATTTTTCTACTTTTTTCTTTGTTTTAGGCTCTTCCTTTTTTTCTTCTACCTTTTTCTTTGCTTTAGGTGCTTCCTTTTTTTCTTCTACCTTTTTCTTTACTTTAGGTTCTTCCTTTTTTTCTTCTACCTTTTTCTTTACTTTAGGTTCTTCTTTCTTTTTTGTTTCTTTTTGTTTGGCCTTTGATGTTTCAACATTTTTCTTTGCCATTATTTTTCACCCCTATTTAATTTTTGCTAATCTAATAATTATATCACTTAGTTCCTTTTCTAATTCCTTTTTTTGATTAGCTTCTAAATTTCCATCTAATAATTCTAGTATTTCAAATTTTCGATTATTTAGCTTGTCCTTTTCATAACTTTGTATTATATCATCTATTGCTTTTTCCATATCTGTAATTTCATAATCATCTGCCATAATTTCTGTAATATGATTTTGTTCTTCTTCTCCTAGCATGTCTATTATGCTATTAATATTACTATTTCCTTTTTCAAATTCTTCATACAGTTTTTGGGCAATTTTCTTGTTAATTGTATCCTTGAAGTCTTCAACCTTAATGTTTTGATTGATAATTGGAAAAACATTGCTATCTTCTGTTAATAAAATAGATAATATTGTATTTTCCCTTCTTTTTATCGCATCTGAGATTTGATTTTCCTCTACTTTTTTTCGATTAACAATTGGTCTTGTTTTTTCTAATATTTTTTCTCCTTGTGAGCCTGCATATGCAAGTTTATTTACTTCTGCATAAATAGCTTCTTTTGATATGTCATATTCTTTAGTAATTTTTTCTATGTATACTTCTCTTTCCATTGTATTTTCTACTTTTGCTATTAGTTTTGCTATTTCATTTAAGAATTTAATTTTGTCATTGGTACTAGCTAAATTTAAATTTTGCTTTAGAATTTTTACTTTAAATTCAATTACTGAAAGTGCTTTTTCTACTAAGTTATTAAATCTAGCATTTCCATATTTTATAATGTATTCGTCAGGATCTTTTGCTCCATCCATTTGTAAAATTCTAATGTCACAGCCCATATTTTGCAAAATATCCAATGCTCTTATTTTAGCAGTAAGTCCTGCATCATCTGAATCAAAACTTAATATGATTTTTTCTGAACTTTTTCTTAGTAACCAACCTTGTTGTTGTGTTAGAGCTGTACCCAATGGTGCAACAACATTAGTTATCCCTCTTTGATGTAAGGATATAACATCCATATATCCTTCTACAACCAAAATTTGTTTAATATCTCCTTTTTTTGCAACATTTAGCCCAAATAAGTTTCTTCCTTTACTATAAACAACATTTTCAGGAGAATTAATATATTTAGGTTTTGAATCATCTAAAACTCTTCCACCAAAAGCAATTACTCTTCCTCTTACATCACAAATTGGAAACATTAATCTATTTCTGTATCTGTCAATATATTGCCCTTTTTCATTTTTATTGACTAATCCAGATTCTAGTATTTCTGCTTCTTCAAATCCTTGTTTTTTTAACTCTTGATATAACTCGTCAAATCGTCCCGAAAAGCCGATTTGAAATGATTTTAATGTTTCATTGGTTAATTTTCTTTTTTTGATGTATTCTTGTGCTATTTTTGACTCTGGCTTGTATAGATTTTCATGATAATAGTTAGCAGTAAATTCGTTTACTTTATATACTTTTGCTTTTAATACTTCTTTTGCTGAATCTTCTCCATTTTCTAAAGTCGGTAGTTGAATACTTGCTCTTTCTGCTAGGTTTTGAACAGCTTCAATAAAGTTGATTCCTTCTATTTTAGTTAAAAATGTAAATACATTTCCTCCTACACCACAGCCAAAACAATGGAATATTTGCTTGTCTGGCGAAACAGAAAAAGAAGGTGATTTTTCATTGTGAAATGGACATAGTCCAAAGTAATTTCTTCCACTTCTTTTTAAATGCACATATTGTGATATAATATCTACAATATCATTGTTTTGCCTTACTTCATCTATAATTTCATCACTATATCGTTGCATTTTTTCTCACTTTCTTTCAATTTGTTTCAAATAATCGTACGTAATTATATTATTCGACGTATTTTACATAAATCCTTCCTTTTTTTCTTGATTTTTTTCGTTTTTTAAAAGTATAAAAATAAGGATTTGGGGACGGCCCCATAATCCTTATTTCTTATAATATTCTTAAAATATCATTATAAGTTACATATAACGACAAAGCTATCAAAATTGCAAATCCCAGCATTTGGATATTAATTTCAGTTTGTTGTTTCAAAGGTTTTCTTCTAATAGCCTCTATCAAAAAAATTAAAACTTTACCTCCATCCAAGGCAGGAATTGGCAACAAATTAGTTATTCCTAAAGACAAAGAAATCAATGCCATCATTTCTAAAAATTCTCTTACACCATCAGTTTTTGCAACAACTTCAGAAATTCCAACCGGTCCCATCATTTGATCAACACCCACATTGCCAGTAAATAATTGCTTTATATTATCTATAATTGAAACTAAAAATTCGCCTGTTTCCATTCCTCCATTAATACAACGATTAATAATCGTATCTTCTGCTGGTTTTAGTGATACCCCTAAAAAATAAGTATACTGATAATCTGGTGTTAATTCTATATTAATTTCTTGTTCCCCTCTTTTTACCGTTAATAAGATTACATTGACACCCTCTTTTCCAATTTCTTGTATAGCTATATTTCTATCTCCATTAATATCTACATGATTTACCTTTAATAAAATATCATTAGCTTTTATTCCTTGACGTTCAGAGCAACTTCCTTTTTCAACTGCAATGATTTTACATTTATCATCCAAATAAATTCCTGTCATCTTTGATTGTAATGCAGTTGGTTTTACATTATACTCAACAATTTCTCCGTTTCTTTCAATTTTTAATGAAATTTCCTTTCCTTCTGTTTTTTCCATTACTTTGTTCAAATCTTTCTGACTCTTAACATTAATGCCATTAACTTCTATTATCTTATCACCTGATTGTAAATTAATTTCTTCAGCTGCATAACCATCTAATACTTTATCTATTTCATTAGACACATATGTGCCTGATGTTGCTGTTAAAGAAAAATAAATTATAATAGCAAAAATAATGTTTACAGTTGCACCAGCTAATATAATAGCAATTCTTTTTGGGATGCTAGCCTTGGAGAAAGACTTTTCATCATCTGATTCCTCATCATCCCCCTCCATAAGATTAAATCCACCAAGTGGAATTAATCTTAATGTATATTTGGTTTCTTTTCCTTGTTTACTCCAAATATTTGGGCCAAAACCTATAGCAAATTCGTTAACTTTAACTTTGCATAGCTTGGCTACAATAAAGTGCCCTAATTCATGAATTGTAATTAAGACACCTAATAATATAATAATTTTAATTGCTGATAATAAAAAACCTATCAATTTTTTCCTCCCTTGAAAAATCTTGATTACAATAATGTAAATAAAGCATAAGCAAATGGTGCTAAAAATATTAAACTATCAATTCTATCTAACATTCCACCATGTCCTGGTATTAGATTGCTAAAATCTTTAATATCTACATATCTCTTTATGCTTGATGCTGCAAAGTCCCCTATTTGCCCTACTAAACTTAATATTATTCCTATTCCTGTTATAAATAAATATGAAATGTTCATATTCCAATAATTATTTGCAAAGTATGTATAAATTAGCATTAGTATAACTGCTCCTATAGTTCCACCTATACATCCTTCTATTGTTTTTTTAGGACTTACTTTGCTGAATTTGTGTTTTCCAAATTTGCGACCTATAAAATAAGCAAATATGTCAGTTCCCCATGCTGCAAATATTGCATACCAAATTAATACTTTTCCTTTTGGCATCCCATCAATAAATGCAACAAACATTATAAAAAATACTACATAAAAAATTCCAATAAATGTGTATGCAATGTCCTTGAATGTTGTTTTCATATCAGTAGCAATTACTTGTGCAAATAAAATAATTAAAATGGTTGGTACACTAAGTGTGACTACCATGTTAAGTGCATCTTCTGGCACAATATGTATAAGAGCAATACTGAAGCAACTTGCATAACTAATCCATTTTATTGGATTTGCTACTTTTTTTACTGCATTTAGATATTCGCTCATAGATAATAATGCAATAATTGATAATGCAATATCTACTACTACTTTATTTCCTAATAGTAAGATAATTAAAACTAGAGGAAAACCTAATAAACCAGATGTGATTCTTTGTACATTCATAATTTTTCCTTTCTTTAATTGGCACCGAACTTTCTAGTTCTTTTTTGATATTCAATAATAGCATTATCTATATCTTCTTCTGTAAAATCTGGCCAATTTTTATCTACAAATAAAAATTCTGTGTATACTAATTGCCATGGTAGAAAATTGCTTAATCTCTGCTCTCCACTAGTCCTAATTAATAAGTCTGGATCTGGCATCCCTTTTGTGTATAAAGAATTAGAAACTACTTCTTCTGTTATATTTTCTGTAGTTAGTTCTCCTTTTTCTACTTTGCCTGCAATCTCTTTTATTGCTTTGACTAATTCATCTCTTCCACCATAGTTTAATGCTATATTAAAAGTAACTCCCGTGTTGTCTTTTGTTCTTTCCATGCACTTCTGTATGCTTTTTTGCATACCTTTTGATAATACAGAAATATCTCCTAAGATTTTTACTTTGATATTTTCTGTATCTGCTCTTTTAGTATAATCATCTAAATAGGTTTGAAGTAATAACATTAAAGCACTTACTTCATCTTCTGCCCTTTTCCAATTTTCAGTTGAAAATGCATATACTGTTATGTATGGTAAACCTATTTTATTAGCATAACGCACAATTTTTTCTAAAGTTTTCGCTCCTTCTTTGTGTCCATAACTTACAGGCATTCCTTTTTGTTTTGCCCATCTTCTATTTCCATCCATAATTATGGCAATATGATTTGGCATAGTTTCTTTATTATATTCCATTTTTTCTCCTCGCAATATTATTTATCTCTGTTTTGGATGTATAAAGCTAGTTCTTTTAAAAAGTCTGCTTTTTCTCCATAAATTTCTATTTCTTTAATTGCTTCTTTTGTTATTTTATCCAAAATGTCTTTTGCACCTTGTAATCCATATTGAGAAACATAAGTACATTTTCCCGCTTCTTTATCGTTTCCCACAGGCTTTCCTAAAACTTTTTCGTCCCCTTCTTCTGATAAGATATCATCTTTTATTTGAAATGCTAAACCTATTTTTTCTGCATAATTTGATAGTCTTTGTAAGTCATCTTCCGCACATCCTGCAAGTATAGCTCCCATTCGAACTGATAATATAAGAAAAGCACCTGTTTTATTTTCATGAATATATTTTAATTGTTCCTCTGTTATCTGCTTTCCTTCTAATTCAGTATCTAAATATTCTCCAGCTATCATTCTATCTATTGCATGTGTAAATTCTTGAAAAATTTGCAACTTACTTGGTAATTCATCTAATGATGATTTTCTTAAATCTTCACTAATAACTCCATATGCATAGTTTAACAATCCATCTCCTGCTAATATGGCTGTGGCTTCATTAAATTGTTTATGATTAGTTGGTTTTCCATGTCTAAAATCATCATTATCTATTCCTGGCAAATCATCATGAATTAAAGAAAAATTATGTACCATCTCAATGGCTACAGCATATGGCATGCATCTTTCAATATTAGTTTTAAATAGTTGATAAGTTGCTATAACTAAAGTTGGTCTTAAGCGCTTTCCACCTGCCATCAAACTATATGTCATTGATTCATTTAAAATTTCTTCAGGGCATTTTTGCTTACGATTGTATTTTTCCAATTCATGATTTATCTGTTGTTGATAGGTTTTTAGTTCTTGTTTAAAATCCATTTATATCCTACCCTTTCTAATGTTATCATTTATACTGACATAACTTCTTTTTCTTTTCCTTCTAAAATTTTATCAATTTCTTCTATATTTTTATCTGTTATTTTTTGTATCTCATTTTCTGCTTGTTTTAATTCATCCTCTGTCATTTCACCATTTTTTTGAGAAGCTTTTGCTTCATCTATTCCATCTCTTCTAATTGAACGAATTGCAACTTTTGCTTCTTCTGCCATTTTGCGTACGTCTTTTACAATATCTTTTCTTCTCTCTTCATTTAATTCTGGAAAAGCTAGTCTTATTACTTTTCCATCATTATTTGGATTAATTCCAATGTCAGATGCTAAAATTGCTTTTTCAATTTCTTTTAAAATACTAGCATCCCATGGCTGTATTACAATTAATCTAGCTTCTGGCACAGAAACTCCTGCAACTTGATTTACAGGTGTTGGTGTTCCATAATAATCTATTTTTATTTTGTTTAAAATTGCAGGATTTGCACGTCCAGCTCTTATCTCTGCTAATTTTTCTTGATAAACACTAATAGTTTTTTCCATTTTTTCTTTTAAATTTGTATAATCCATAATTCTCTCTCCTTTTTTATTTAAGATACAATAGTTCCTATTTTTTCTCCTTTTACAGCCCTAACAATATTTTCTGGGTCTGCAATGCCAAATACCAATAATGGTATGTTATTATCCCTACATAATGCAGTAGCTGTTGAATCCATTACTTTTAAATCTTTTTCTAGAACTTCCATATATGAAATTTCTTCATATCTCTTTGCTGTTGAATCAATTTTAGGATCTGCTGAATATACTGCATCAATTGCTTTTCCTAGTAAAATAACATCTGCTTTAATTTCTGTTGCTCTCAATACTGCTGCTGTATCTGTAGTGAAATATGGATGCCCTGTACCACAAGCAAATATTACTACTCTTCCTCTATTTAAATGTTTTTCAGCTTTTCTTTGAATAAAAGGTTCTGCAATTTCTCTCATTTCAATTGCTGTTTGTACTCTTGAATAAATGCCCCTTGCTTCTAACGCATCTTGCAAAGCCAATCCATTCATAGCTGTTGCAAGCATTCCCATATAGTCTGCTGTTGTTCTTTCCATTTGATGTCCATTTCTTCCTCTCCAAAAGTTGCCTCCACCTACTACAATAGCAACTTGTACTCCCATTTCTACAACTTCTTTTATTTTGTCACATATTTTTCCTACTGTTTGTGCATCTACTCCCATCTTTTGTTCTCCTGCTAGTGCTTCTCCACTTAGTTTTAATAATACTCTTTTATACTTGGTACTTGCCAATTTTTTCACTCCCCTTATTTTTATTTTCTTCTATCTACTGCATAACTACTGCCCATAACTGATTTAGCTGCATGTTTTACTTGTGCTCCTATTTCACCAATTTCTAGTATATTACCAAATCTTCCTACATCTGCTACTACTACCCCAATGGACAATGAAGTTAATGGAAATTGTTCAATAATACCTTTTCTATTAGCTACTTCTATATATCCTCTTTCAATATCATCATCTGTAAAATATTTTTTTACATTATGATCAAAATTAGCTATAATACTTTGGCATAACTTTTCACATATTGTTCCCGGAACAAGTGCTACAAAGTCATCTCCACCTATATGTCCAATAAATGTGTTTTCCATTTGACTATCATGAATACACTTTACAATAGTCTCAGCAGTAAATTCTATAATTTGGTCTCCCTTTAAAAATCCATAAACATCATTATATGCTTTAAAATTATCTAAATCTAAATATAATACACAAAAAGGTTCTTTTTTTAATATTCTTTTTTTCAATTCTGCATGTATTTGAACATTACCTGGTAATCCTGTTAATGGACTCATTCTTCTATTAGTATAAAGCAATCTATTTAAATTTTTTACAGTATAATATAAATATTGTTCATCAACTGGCTTTTTTATAAAATATTCTATTGATTCTCCAAGTATTCTTAATCTATGTTCTCTTTCTCCTTTTGATGATACAACAATAACTGGCGTTATAGTATTATCTTCGTCCTTTCTAATTTTTCTACATAAATCCACAACGTCACGATCTATGGCATCTTCATTTATAACAATTAAAGACGGTATGTTCTTTAGCGCAATATCTATTTGCTCTGTTTTTACACTTGTAAATTTATATTCTGGGTCATTTTTAAATAATTCTCTAAATATAACAATTGATGCATCATCATCATCAATGATATATACTTCCTGTACCATCTTTCTTCCTCCATTGATTTCTTTATTTTGTCTTTCTTTTTCGCAATTCCATTTTTTCATTTAATATTTGTGTAATTTCACTTGTATTAATAGCTGGGAAAGCCTTTTTCAAACGATATACATTTTTATATAAACGCAAAATAATTCTGTTTCTTTTCTTTTTTAATGTATCTATAACTTGCTGTATACTTTCTGATGTTGGTATTTTTTCTTCTTTTTCTTTTCTTAGTTTTCTTATTTCTTTTAATTTTTCTTTTATTTCTTTATTGATATTTTCTACTTTTTCTAATGTTGTTTTTATATTTTTAACTGTAATAATAGAAGTAATAGTATCTACAATAAAAACAACAAATATTATTGAGACAATATAATTTAATAATGTAGAATTTACATGAGTCAATAATTGCACAACAAATGGGTGAATGTATCTTACAAAGATAACTCCCAAAACTCCCCAATATATAGAATTTGTCAAACAAATTCTTCCTTGAAAATTAAACTTATGGTCACTATAGTCCCAATACTTTGTATGAAATATTTTTTCTAATAACACTCCAACTAGATATTCCCATCCTGTTAGCAATATGACTGATATGCAAAATAATGCCACTATATTATTTTCAAGTGTCGTTAAAAATACAATCATTATTATAGAGCCTATCCCATAAATAGGACAGAAAGGTCCTCTTAGAAATCCTGTATTTATTATTCTTCTTTCGCAGATGGACCTAAATATAGATTCCATTAGCCATCCCAAGAATGAATATAGGATAAAATACGTTATTAATTCAAATAAACTGATATTCATTCCTTCTCCTCTTATTTTTCAAAAACTGATTCAAATGTTCCTGATACATCATTTTCATTATAAACAGTTACTTTTAAATTATTTGTACCATCTTGTAATTGGTAAGAATATTCAAATTCTTTTCTGTTTTCCAATGGTAATACTTTATCTAAGTTTATAAAATAGTTTTCTCCGTTAAGTGTAAATTCTATTTTCTTAACTCCTTCTTCGTCTGATGTTTTAATTGTAAAGTTACCCTGGTCATCTGTTGTAACATCTACTTCTGGTCTTGTTACTCCATTAACCTCTTGTTCTTTTGTTTCTGTTTGATTATCTTCATCTACTGCTATAACTGTCAATGTGTGTAAACCTTTTGGTATTTCTATTGTTTCTTCACCATGAACATCATTGATTTCTACTGTTTTTTCTTCTTCTTCATCCCATCTGTATGTCATATATAAAAGTTCTTTTTCGGAATCTGCTGTTATTAATAGATTATTTCCTTGTGGTTCAATATTAATTTCTATACCTCCTGCCAATGTATATGCTCGTTGATATTCGATTTCTTTTCCATTAACATCACTTGCATATACATTCAATACATTTGTTCCTGTTGGTATTTGTATTTGAGTTTGCACTTCTTTTCTTCCACTACATGGCACTTCTACTCCATCTTCATCATTCCATGTATATGTTACTTGATCTAATTCTTTATTATGTGTTACTTTCAATAATATTGCTGTATCATCTATTGGATTTACTTCTATTACTGGTTTAGTATTACTACTTTCTTCGTTTGCATTTTTATACATTGAATAAGAACCTGTCCCTATCATAAATAGACCAAACATTAATATAGCAATTGAAAAAAATTTCAATATGCTACTAATTTCCATTGGTCCACTGTTTCCTGTTTTATTCTTTTTTCCTTTTTCTTTTATACCATTATCAACACTTAATATTTGATTCAAAACTTTCACCTCTCCATTATTTTTAATCATTAGCATGATTATAACATATCAATTTTTTGTTGTAAATAATTTATTTTATAATTTTTGTAATATTGGCATAATCTTCAATAGTTAATTTTTCCGGTCTTATATCAATTGATAAGTTCAATTTTTTTAAAACATATATTCCTTCTTCTTTGCTTTGAAATACTCTTGCATTTAAAAGAGCATTCAATAAAGTTTTTCTTCTTTGCATAAATGCACATTTTATTATACGAAATAGAATTTCTTTGTTTTCTACAGATACTGGTGGTTTCTTTCTAATTTTCAATTGAATTACTTTAGAAGTAACTTCTGGTTCTGGTATAAAAGACTCTTTTGGAACTTCTAGAACACCATTCGCTTCTGCATAGTAATAAACTGCATAAGTTATTGCTCCTGTATCTTTTTCACCTGGAATAGCAATTAATCTTTCTGCAACTTCTTTTTGTATCATAACTGTTATACTATCTAAATCCAATTCATCTTCTAACAATTTCATGATAATAGGTGTTGTTATATAATATGGCAAATTTGCTACAATCTTCACCTTTTTCATTTTTTCTTTTCCAATCAATTGTTTCAAATCTACTTTTAAAATATCTTCATTTAAAAGTTCAATGTTTTGATATAATGAAAATCTATCTTTTAATATAGACATCATTTTTTTGTCAAGTTCAATACAAATGACTTTTCCAGCCTTTTCTGATAAGTATTTTGTTAAAGTTCCAAGACCCGGACCTATTTCAATAACTAGATCTTCTTTGCTTATATCACTGCTATCTACAATTGCCGTTATTACTTCTTCACTAATTAAAAAATTTTGTCCAAAAGATTTATTTGGCTTAATATGATATTTTTTCATAATAAATTTTGTTTCTTCTAATATTGTACTCATTTTCTCACCTATCTTTATTTTATATTTATAACTATATTATATTTTGCTTATTTTTTCAACTTTTATTGATTTTTATTTTTTTTTTAGGTAAAATATATTTGAAAATTTAAAACAAAAGAGGTTTTATATGAAAAAAAATAAAAACAAAGTAATAAAATTAAAAACTAATTTTGATTCTAAAAATTTGATGAAAACTAGTAAGTTAAGAGCTTTGCTGGTTGTAACTGTTTTACTTTTTTCTGCTTTAATTATTAGAATTGGATTTATTCAATTTGTTGAAGGAAACTCTTTAAAAGAAAAAGCATATCAACAACAAACAATCAATCAAATAATTAGTCCAAAACGAGGAAATATTTATGATTCTACTGGAAAACCTCTTGCTATTAGTGCACAAGTTGATACTATTACCATTAATCCTGCAAAAATTGTAAAGAATAATGATGAAGACACAAAAGCATATAAAGAAAAAGTTGCAAAAGGGTTAGCTGATATTTTTGAACTAGATTATAATACAGTTTTAGAAAAGGTTGCTAGCAGCTCTCAAGTTCAAACTATTATAAAAAAAGTTGAACAAGAAAAAGTCGAAAAATTAAAAGAATGGATGAAAGAAAATGATGTATCAATTGGAATTAATATCGATGAAGATTCTAAAAGATATTATCCTCTTAATAATCTTGCATCTCATGTCCTTGGTTTTTGTGGTGATGATAATCAAGGCCTAAGTGGTATTGAAGCAAAATGGGAATCTGTACTAACTGGTACTCCGGGAAAAATTGTTAGTTCAAAAGGTAGTGACCAAAAGGAGATTCCTAATGCAGAACAAACTTATATTTCTGCTGAAAACGGAAGTGATTTAACACTTACAATTGATGTAAAAATTCAAAGTATTGTAGAAAAATATTTACAGCAGGCTGTAGAAGCAAATAAATGTGAGAGAGGTGGAAATGTTATTGCTATGAATCCCAAGACTGGTGATATTTT
>CANRLE010000010.1 GCA_947631385.1 uncultured Clostridia bacterium
AAAGAAAACTAAAAATAAAAAATAAGCAAAAGATTTTAAAATAACTTTGCTTATTTTCTTAAGTTGTTGACATTGGGCATAGCCGGAAGTATATATACAAAAAAATAAGGATTTGGGGACGGCCCCATAATCCTTATTTTTTTCTTAAAAACTATTGCAAAAATTGAATTAGTTGTGATATAAATATAGTAAATATGTATAATTAACATTACATAAAATTAAATAACAAAAGAAAGAGGAGGAATTAAAAATGAGAAGAAACAAAGGGATAACACTAATAGCATTAGTAATAACTATTATAGTATTATTAATACTTGCAGCAGTAAGCATAGCAACACTAACAGGAGAAAATGGAATATTAACACAAGCAAATAAAGCGAAAAATCAAACAGTAATAGCAAGAGAAAAAGAAGAAATGAACTTAGCATATATGTCAGCAAAATCAAAGAAAAATATTATAACAGCAGAAGACTTAAATGAAGAATTAAAAAACAATGGAGTAAAAGCCAATGCAACAGGAGAAGAAGAAAAAATAAAAGTAAGATTTGAAGAAACAAAACACGAATACATAATAGAAGAAAATGGAACAGTAACACAAGAAATAGTAAAAAGTACAATAACAATAGCAAAACCAGAGCAAAATGATCCAGAAAAACCAAATGGAGGAGAAATATACGAAGATGCAAATGGAGACAAAGTGCCAATACCAAGTGGATTTACATATAAAGAAGGAACAGTGCAAGATGGATTAGTAGTAACATGTGATAATGATGGAAGTGAATTTGTATGGGTACCAGTACAAAAAGTGGTAGCAGAGGATGAAAAAAGCGCAATAGAAACAAAAAAAGGAACAGCGACAATAAAAATAGAGCCAGCAAATAATGAAATAAAAATAAAAAATATAACAAATATAACAGAAGAAAACATTGAAAAAATAAATGAAACAACATATAAAGTAAAAGAAAATGGACAATATAAATTTGAAATAACAGATGGAGAAGGAAGTAAAACAGACTATACAGTTACAGTATCAGGAATAAAAGTAATAGAAAACAAAGCAATGGCGGTCATACAAAGTGACGGAAATTATAGAGGTTTATTATATAACTTTGAAGGAACAACTTCATCAGTAATAGAAGGATGTACAACAACATCAGATAGTTATAGAGAACCATTTTATTTATTAGGCGAGTATTGGGATGAAGCCAGTACTAATAAAAATTATTTTACTGATTCTAGTTTAAAAGAAGAATATAAAAACATGATAAAAAGTGTAGAAAAATATAAAGGTTTCTATGTAGGAAGATATGAAACAAGTTATAATGGAAATGTAGTAAAATCAGTAAAAGATGTAGAACCTATGAGTGGAGCAACAGATGATAATCAAAAGTGGTATGGAATGTATAATAAACAAAAACAATATGCAAATAAGAATAGTTTAGACAGTGTAATATATTCAAGTACGATATGGGGAAGTCAATATGATGCAATGATGAATTGGATGCTAACTAACCAATTGGAAAGAGACAGAGTGATTACAGTAACTCCCGGTCATGATGTTATACAAACAGGAGGAACACCAACTGATGTTATAAATAGAATTTATGACTTAGGTGGTAATTTATTTGAATGGACATTAGAAGCCTGTGAAACAGCATATAGAACTGTACGAGGTGGAAGTTTTAATGGGGGTACTTTTTCTCCTTGCCATCGTGCTGGAGTTGACCCAAACGATAAAGGTACTGGAAGAGGAACAAGACTTGCAATTTATATTTTATGATATTATAAATAATTTTAAAATGAGGAATAGGGGACAACCCAAAAATCCTCATTTTTTTAATCATTTTTTTGGAAAAACTATTGCAAAAATCAAATTAATTATGATATAAATATGGTAAACATGTATAATAAACATTACATAAAATTGAATAACAAAAGAAAAGGGAGGAATTAAAAATGAAAGAAAACACAGGAATAACACTAATTGCATTGGTTATAACAATAATTGTTTTGTTAATACTTGCAGCAGTAAGCATAGCAACACTAACAGGAGAAAATGGAATACTAACGCAAGCAAACAAAGCAAAAGTAGAAACAAGAGGAGCAAGCGTAGAAGAAGAATGTAACTTATGGAAAATAAATCGAGAAATGGATAGTAAAACAACAGAAGAAACTGCTCAAACTTTAGATGAATTATTAGATAGTTTAGAAGCGAGAAAATTAATAACAGCAGAGGAAAGAGTAATAATAGAAGAAACAGGAGAAATAACAATAGGAAGTAAAACAATAAACTTTGGAAAAGAAAAAGAAGTAGGACCAACATTTACAAACGTTGCTAATGCACCAGATGTAAGTGGATTCAATATAAACAACACTTATTATATAGCATGGAACATTAACGAAGAAGGAACAGAATATGTTCCAAATGAAGTAGCAATGAAAAAAGATGATAAAGAAAATTATCCTCCTGAAAATTGGTATGATTACACAAGTGGGGTAAATCATTGGGCAAATGTAAAAACAACTGGAGGAGAGAATGATTGTTATTGGGTATGGGTACCAAGGTATGCATATCAAGTACCTGATAAATTAAGTAATAGAGAAACAATAAACATCAAATTTTTAGAAGGAACAAGTAATATTCCAATAGGTGAAACAAAAAGTGAAGAAATAACAAATAAAATACCAACTCAAGGAACATGGGTAGTACATCCAGCATTTTGGTGGGATAAAAATAATAATGGCGTAGAAGAAGATGGAGAGCAACTTACAGGAATTTGGGTAGCAAAATTTGAAGCAAGTAGCAATATTGTAAATGAAATTAGTATAAAAAATGGAGAATTAGTTGGAGATACAGCATCGTTAACAGGAGTAGGTGGGGGAAATGTAACTAATTTACAAGTAAGAGTAAAACCAAATGTAACAAGTTGGAGAGAAATAACCGTAAATAACATATTCAAGGTATGTCAAAATTTAACATCAATAGGAAATTCACTTGAAAATACAAATAATTTAGATGCGCATATGATGAAAAATATAGAATGGGGAGCAGTAGCATATTTAAGTAGTAGTATATATGGTAATAGAGAACGAATATATAGTAACCCATATTATAATAGTGAAACAAATCTTTCACCAATAACAGGGTTAGCAGGAAAAGAAGCAACCCAAGTAAACAATGGAAACATAGACAATTTATATATGTATAATACAGAAGGAGGAATAAAAGCGAGCACAACAGGCAATGTATATGGAATATATGACATGGCAGGAGGAGTATGGGAATATGTAGCAGGTTATTTAAGCCAAGTACCTGTTGCAGATGATTCACCTTATAGCGTACTAGCGAATGCTAATTTAAAATATAAAGATGTATACACAGGAACTTCAAATAATGGCGAAGAAAATTATAACGAAAATTCTGGAAAATATGGGGATGCAGTATATGAAACTTCTGTTTCTGGAGGTGATATTCCTAGTAGTTGGGACAATGTAGGATCTTGGTTTCCTTATTCGATAAATCCAATTTTCACACGTGGAAACCATGCTGTAGGTGGTAATAAATCAGGTATATTTGCATTTGCACGTGGAAATGGAATTGGAGCCAATTCTTTTGGATTTCGACCTAGTGTAGTGAAATTTTAAAATTATAAAATATCAAAAATATGTTTGACATTTTTTTGTTTGTATGATATGATATCAAAAAATAAGAAAATGGAGTGATAAATATGCCTAGAAAAAAGCCAGAATTAAATCGAAGAGAAAAATCAATACTAAGATTCATTGAAAGACAAATCATGACACATGGATACCCACCATCAGTAAGAGAAATAGGAAAAGCAGTAGGATTAAAATCAACAGCAACAGTACATGGATATCTAGCAAAATTAGAAGAAAAAGGGTACATTAAAAAACAAGACAAAAAAGGAAGAACACTAAGGTTATTAAAAGGTGGTTCAGGAGAGCCAAAGAAAACATCAAGCAAAGACTTCTACACACAAAAAGAATTAGTAGAAGTACCAATAGTAGGAAGAATTACAGCAGGAGAGCCAATTTTAGCAGTAGAAAACATAACAGACACATTCCCAATTCCAATTGACTTTGTTGGAAATTGTGAAAGTTTCATGCTTACTGTTAGAGGAGAAAGCATGATAGAAGCTGGAATTTTAGATGGAGATTACATACTAGTAAAAAAACAAAACACTGCAAACAATGGAGAAATTGTAGTTGCTTTAATTGGTGATGAAGCAACAGTAAAAACATTCTATAAAGAAAAAGATCACATTAGATTACAACCTGAAAACTCAACTATGGACCCAATAATTGTACCAACTTGTGAGATATTAGGAAAAGTTGGAGGAGTCTTTAGAAAAATGTAATTCACAGAAAGTTCACAATGCAATGATTGACAAATAACACTGTATCACAATATAATAGATACAGTGTTATTTTTAGGAAGGAGAAAAAATGCTTAAAGTTTTAAAAAATTTAAGAGAATCAATTGTGCAAGTAATAATAATTGTTATTTTATTATGTGTGCAAGCAACTACTGATTTAGCATTACCAGATTATACTTCAAAAATTGTAAATACTGGTATACAAGCAGGAGGAATTGAAAGTAGTTTACCAGAAATTTTAGGAAAAGAAGATATGGAAAAACTTCTTTTAATTACAGAAGATGATGATAAGATTTTAGAGAAATATACATTGCTTGGAGAAGAACACGATAAAAGAGAAGAAAAAATAATACATAAATATTTTGGAAATGACAAAAAAATAGAACCAGATACAATTTATATTTTAAAAGATATAAATGCAGAAGAAAGAGAAGAACTAACCCAATTAATAACTACACCATTAATTGGAGTAATTTCTATGCAAAACAGTCAATTATCTAATATAACAGAAGGACAACAAGATTCTATTAAAGAGCAAGTAGCAGTAAATTTAATTAAAGAATTATACAAAAAAATTGGAGTTGATACAGACAGACTTCAAAATAATTATATATTTAAAACAGGACTACGAATGTTAGGTGTTGCAGCTATTACAATGATTTCAGCAGTAACTATTATGTTGTTATCTTCAAGAGTAGCTGCAAAACTGGGAAAAACACTACGTGATAAAGTATTCAACAAAGTAATACATTTTTCTAATAAAGAATTAGCAGAATTTTCAACAGCTTCTTTAATCACTCGTAGTACAAATGATATTCAACAAATTCAACAACTAATTACAATGTTATTCCGTGTAGTTGTATATGCACCGATTATAGGTATTGGAGGATTTGTAAAAGTATTAACAAATAGTGACAATCAAATGGCTTGGATTATTGGTGTTGCAATTTTAGCTATTCTATTTATAGTAGGAACTTTGTTTATTATTGTTATGCCAAGGTTCAAAAAATTACAAGATTTGATTGATAAATTAAATCAAATTTCAAGAGAAATATTAACAGGATTACCAGTTATCAGAGCTTTTAACAAAGAGAAAAAAGAAGAAGCAAGATTTGACAGTGCTAACTTAGATTTAACAAATGTTAACATTTTTGTAAACCGTGCAATGTCAATGATGATGCCATTATTAATGTTGGTTATGAATTCTATTACAATTTTAATTGTATGGGTTGGAGGTCATAATGTCGACCAAGGATTAACACAAGTAGGAGATATGATGGCATTTATACAGTATACAATGCAAATTGTAATGTCATTCTTAATGATATCTATGATTTCAATTATGCTACCTAGAGCAGCTATATCTGCAAGACGTATTAATGAAGTCGTAGAAACAGTACCAAGTATCGACGATAAAAAAGAAACAAAAAAATTTGATGAGAGTAAAAAAGGATTAGTTGAATTTAAGAATGTATCTTTCCGTTACCCAGATGCAGATACTGAAATTTTGTCTGACATTAATTTTACTGCTAAACCGGGAGAAACAACAGCAATTATTGGAAGTACAGGAAGTGGAAAATCAACAGTTGTTAATTTATTACCTAGATTTTATGATGTTACTGGTGGAGAACTTTTAATTGATGGTGTAAATGTAAAAGATGTACCACAAAAAGAATTAAGAAATATTATAGGATTTGTACCACAAAAGGGAATTTTATTTTCAGGAACAATTGAATCAAATATTAAATATGCAGATGAAAATATGTCAGATGAACAAATGGAAGAAGCAGCTAAAATTGCTCAAGCTACAGAATTTATTGAAGGAAAAGATAAAAAATATAAAGAGCCAATTGCACAAGGTGGAAGTAATGTTTCAGGAGGACAAAAACAGCGTTTATCAATAGCTAGAGCTATTGCAAAAGACCCAGAGATATTTGTATTTGATGATAGTTTTTCAGCACTGGATTTTAAAACTGATAGTAAATTAAGAGAGGCTTTAGCTAAGAAGACAAAAAATAAAACTGTAATTATTGTAGCACAGAGAATTAGTACAATTATGAATGCAGAAAAAATTGTTGTATTAGAAGAAGGAAAAGTCGTAGGGATTGGAAATCATAAAGAATTGATGAAAAATAATGAGACATATAGACAAATTGCATTATCTCAATTAAGTGAAGAAGAATTAGGTGAGGAAGGAGGAAATTAATCATGCCAGGACCAATGGGTAGACCAAGAAGACGAGGAATAGCACCTGTGGAAAAAGCAAAAGATTTTAAATCTACTACTAAAAAACTAATAAATAATTATTTAGCTAAATATAAAATAGCATTAATCATTGTTTTCATATTTGCTATTGGAAGTACTATATTTACGATTGTAGGGCCAAAAATATTGGGAAATGCAACTACAGAAATATTTAATGGATTAATAAGTAAATTATCTGGTGGTAATGGAATAGATTTTGGAAAAATAGGTCAAATTGCAATTACATTATTAAGTTTATATATTATAAGTGCAATATTTTCATTTGTTCAAGGTTTTACAATGACAAGTGTTTCTCAAAAATTAACGTATAAAATTAGAAATGATATTGTACAAAAAATAAATCGTTTGCCAATGAAATATTTTGAAACTAAAACACATGGAGAAGTACTATCTATTATTACTAATGATATTGATACATTAAGTATGAATTTAAACCAAAGTATTACTCAAATTATTACTTCTATTTGTACTATTATAGGAATTTTAATTATGATGCTTTCTATCAGTTGGCAAATGACATTAATTTCCTTAATTATACTTCCAGTTGCTGGATTCCTAGTAAAAACAATTGTTGGTAAATCTCAAAAATATTTTGAAAGGCAACAAGAATATTTAGCACATGTAAATGGTCAAGTAGAAGAAATTTACGGAGGTTTAAATATAGTCAAAGCTTTTAATGGAGAAGAAAAGACAAAAAAAGAATTCGAAAAAGCTAATCAAACGTTGTACCATTCTGCTTGGAAATCACAATTTTTTTCAGGATTAATACATCCTATAATGAATTTTATTGCTAATATTGGATATGTAGGTGTTTCAGTGGCAGGAGGGTATTTAACTATTAAAGGAACTATTACAGTAGGGAATATTCAAAGTTTTATTCAATACAATAGGCAATTTACTCAACCAATAAATCAAATAGCTCAAATATCAGCTATGTTACAAGCAATGATAGCGGCAGCAGAAAGAATTTTTGAATTTTTGGAACAACCAGAAGAAATAGATACTAGAAAAGGAGAAATAGATACAAATAAATTAAAGGGAAATATAACATTTGAGCATGTTAAATTTGGATATGACGAGGGAGTTACAGTTATCAAGGATTTTAATGCCAAAGTTCATGAAGGACAAAAAATTGCTATTGTAGGACCAACTGGAGCAGGAAAAACTACAATGGTAAAATTATTAATGAGATTTTATGATGTAGCAAATGGAGCTATATTGGTCGATGGACACAATGTAAAAGACTTTGATAGAGGCGAACTACGAAAAATGTTTGGTATGGTTTTGCAAGATACATGGCTATTTGGAGGAACAATAAAAGATAACATCAAATATGGAAAAGAAGATGCAACAGATGATCAAGTAATTGAATCTGCCAAAGCAGCTCATGTACATCATTTTATAAAAACATTACCAAAAGGATATAATTCAATTATTAATGAAGAATCAACAAATATATCAGCAGGACAAAAACAGCTATTAACAATAGCAAGAGTTATTTTAGCTGATCCTAAAATTTTAATTTTAGATGAAGCAACTAGCTCTATCGATACAAGAACTGAAATACAAATCCAAGCTGCTATGGACAATTTAATGAAAGGTAGAACAAGTTTTATTATTGCACATAGATTATCAACAATTAAAAATGCGGATTTGATTTTAGTTATGAACCATGGTGATATTGTAGAACAAGGAACACATGAAGAATTACTAGAAAAAAGTGGATTTTATGCAGATTTATATAATAGCCAATTTGAAGAAATAGAAGAATAATATAGGAGCAAAATATGGGGAAAGTAAAATGGACATCTGAACAACAAGATGCCATCTATGAAAAAAATTCTAATATATTAGTAGCTGCTGCTGCACGGTAGTGGAAAAACAGCTGTATTAGTAGAGAGAATTATTCATAAAATAATTGATGAAAAAATAGATATTGACAAATTATTAGTAGTTACATTTACTAATGCAGCAGCATCTGAAATGAGAGAAAGAGTATTAGATGCTATCTATAAAAAATTAGAAGAAAATCCAGAGGACGAGAATTTACAAAGACAAATAACATTATTAAACAAAGCAAGTATATGTACCATAGATTCTTTTTGTCTAGAAGTAGTAAGAAATCATTTCTATGAATTAGAAAATGTATCTCCAAACTTTAGAATAGCAGATACTACCGAAATTGAATTATTAAAACAGGAGATAATAGAGGATATTTTTGAAGAAAAATATGAGTCAGAAGATGAAGACTTTACTAAATTAATTAATGTTTATACAGGATATAGAGATGACACACCATTAAAAGATTTAGTTCTAAAAATATATGGGTATATTCAAAGTAATCCATTTCCACAAAAATGGTTAAAAGAAAAAATCGAAATGTTTAATCTGGATAAAAAATTAGATGAAGATTTTAGTCAAACGCCATGGGGAGCAATTTTATTACAAGAATTGGAAGAAGAACTAATTGATGATATTTCTATTTTGAAAAAAGTAGAAGAAAGTTTATCACATGATATAGAATTAGAAAAATTTTATCAAACTATAAGAAATGACAGAGAACAATTAGAAGTTTTGAAAAATAATTTAAATCGTTGGGACAAAGTTTATGAATTGAGACAAGAATTAGAACTATTTATAACTTGGCCAAGACAAAAATGTGATTTAGAACTTAAGGATAAAGCAAAAGATATACGAGATGAAGTAAAGAAAAAATTAAATAAAGTATTAGATAAAATACTTATTTGTAATTCTAAAGAAGCAAATCAAGATATTTATGATATGTATGACATTTTATTAAAATTGCAAGATTTAATTTTAACTTTTGAAAAAGAATTTACTAGACAAAAAAGAGAAAAAAACATAGTGGATTTTACAGATATTGAGCATTTTGCTTTAAGTATTTTGTTAAATTCTAAAGAAGTAACTGAAAAATATCAAAAAAAATATGAAGAAATTGCAATTGATGAATATCAAGATAGTAATTTAGTACAAGAATATATTTTAACTGCTATATCTCGTCAAAATAATTTATTTATGGTAGGTGATGTAAAACAAAGTATTTATAAATTTAGACAAGCAATGCCAGAACTATTTTTAAGTAAATATGAAACTTACCAGAAGAAGGAAGAAAAAGAAGAAGACGAAGGCTTGAAAATTCAATTATTTAAAAACTTTAGAAGTAAAGAAAATATTTTGACATTTACAAATTTAATATTTCAAAATATCATGAGTAGCAGTTTAGGTGATATTAAATATCAAGAAGAAGAATATTTAAATTTAGGTTCTGATTATCCAAAGTCAAATAATCAAAACGAGAAAATAGAAATAAATGTTATTGATTTAAATCAAGAAAATGAAGAAGATGAGCTAGAAGAAGATGAAATACAAGAAGAAAAAGTAGAAAATGTAGAGTTAGAAGCAAGATTTGTGGCTAATAAAATAAAAGAATTGATAGAAAATAAGTATCAAGTATGGGATAAAAAGTTAGAAAAATATAGAGATATACAATATAGTGACATAGCTGTTTTATTAAGAAGTACTGCTACTACGGCACCAGTTTTTGAACAAGAAATTTTAAATTTGCAAATTCCTGTATTTTCAGACAGCTCTCAAGAGTATTTAGATTCTATTGAAATACAAACTATAATGAGTTTATTAAAAATTATTGATAATCCAATACAAGATATCCCATTGATTGCTGTAATGAGATCAAATATTGGAAAATTTACAGATGATGAGTTAATTCAAATTCGTTTGGCAGATAAGCAAGATGATTTTTACACTTGTATGCAAAAAGCAAAACTTTCTGTAAATGATTGTTTAAGGCAGAAAATAGAATCTTTTTTAGATAACTTATCAGTATGGAGAAAAGAACAGGAATATTTAGCCTTAGATGAACTAATTTGGAAGATTTATACTGATACTGGTTATTATCATTATGTTGGATTAATGCCAAATGGAATATTAAGACAGGCAAATTTAAGAAAATTATTTGAAAGAGCAAAACAATATGAAACTGCAAGTTTTAGAGGACTTTATCACTTTATTCATTTTATTGAAAAATTAAGGCTAAGTAGTGGAGACATGGGAGCAGCAAAGATTATTGGAGAGAATGATAATGTTGTTCGTATTATGAGTATTCATAAAAGTAAAGGACTAGAATTCCCAGTTGTATTTTTATCAAGTACAGGAAAGCAGTTTAATAAAATGGATTTAAATCAAAATTTGTTGCTACATCAAGATTTAGGAATTGGAGTAAAATATATAGATTATGAGAGGCAAGTACAGTATGATACATTGAGTAAAGCAGCAATTAAACATAGGGCATTAACAGAACTGTTATCAGAGGAAATGAGAATTTTATATGTTGCTTTAACAAGAGCGAAGGAAAAGTTATTTATTACAGGAATAGAAAAAGATGTTAAAAAACAAAAAGATAAGTTATTGCAACAAATAGAAAGATATGAAAAGGAAAATGAAAAAATAAATCCAATTTTAGTAAAAAAATACATAAGATATATTGACTGGATTTTACTTGTTTATTTTTATGATGTAAATAAAATGAAGGACATAGCTGAATTAAATATATATACAAAACAAGATATTTTAAAAGCTTGTGAAAAACAAGTACAAGAAGAATTTAATTGTATAGAGATATTAGATGACAAAGAAAAAGATGAAAAAAAATTACAAGAAATAGAAGATGTATTAAATTATAAATATCCTTATGAAGCTTCTACAAAAATTCCTACAAAAACGTCAGTTACTAACTTAAAAAGTGGAGAAAAAGAAAGTATAGATATTAGTTTCCCAACACCTAAATTTATACAAAAAGAAGAGGATATTAAACTTACAGGGGCTCAAAAAGGAACTTTACTACATTTATGTATGCAAAAATTGGATGTTAATCAAAATTATGATAAAGATACTTTGCAACAATTAATAGATAAACTAGTAGAAAAGGATATTATTACTGCAAAAGAAGCGGAAAATATTAATTTGAATAGTATTCTAAAATTTACCGAAACAAAAATCTGGAAGGAAATGCAATGTGCTCAAAGAGTAGAAAGAGAGAAGCCATTTTATATTAAAGTACCAGCTAAAGATATATATAATGAGGATATTCCAGAGGATATATTGGTGCAAGGAATTATTGATTTGTATTATATTACACAAGAAGGAAAATTAATTTTAGTAGATTATAAAACAGATTTTGTGCAAGTAGAAGAAGAATTGAAACAAAAATATACAACTCAATTGATGTTATATAAAAATGCTCTAGAAGAAGCTCTTAATCAGCAAGTGGATAATATTTATATTTATTCTACATTTTTAGGAAAAGAAATAGAATTAGTATGAAACAGAGGCAGGTGATTTCACCTACCTCTGTTGGAGTTTCATCGACAGCAAACTGTCATTATGGTATTTCCCAGAAGTTTTCTTTCTAGGAAAATATCAACGTTGAATACTGCACAGATAGCAATGCAAAGCTGCTCAAGTGTCAGCAAAGTGCTTTCTGGGTCGTCCTTTTCTTTCATGTTACATTCAACAGATGCAGCATGAATTACTTTTTCAATCTTTGCCATTAAGTGATTGTTAAAGCACGTGTTTAGCACAAAATTAATGTGTAGTATTTTGTGTCTAAACGTGAGTGCATCAACTAGAATCACATTCTTGGGTACATTTTTTACTTCTGAGATGATAATCGGACAAAACTGTTTCAGTTTCGTTGACTTTATCCGATGATTGTTTGTGTCAATTTGAAACATTTGCTTCATAAGGTTTTCCTCCTAACGATGAAATATATATAATTATAGCATATTTTTACAGTTATTACAAATTTTTGTTGAAAATAAGGGAAATTTCTGTTATAATATAATTACTGTGAAGTTTATTATGAAATGAGGAAAAGGTATGGATAGGTTAAAGGCGATGTTAAAATGTGCATTAATTGTGGCAGTATTTTTTGTATTTTCAGATTTTTTAATTAATGTAGGTTTAAATTCAACATATAAAGATATTAAAAGAGAAGACGACAATTCTTTAGTAGCTGTTTATCAAGCAGATGCAACATATGTCAATGGAAGAATCAGAGGGCTTATAAAAAATTCATCAGCTATGCAAGATAAATATTTGGAAGTTGAATTATATTCTGCAAGAAATGTATTAATGGGAAGAAGTTATATAGAAATAGATACTACGAAGGAAGAGCAACCTTTTGAAATACTATTTAGAGCTAAAGATGTAAAAACATATAAAATTGCAACTACAAATGAAAAAAAAGAAGGGCATGAATTAGAGATTTTACCAAAAGAATGGACAAAACCAGAAATCATATTAATTACAGCAATGACATTTTTGATTTTCTGGGCGTAAAATTTAATATAGAATAAAAAAGATGAGTTAATCATCTTTTTTTGGTTTCACATATAAAGTTTTGTGGTTGTGATAAATTACCATACCGGGTTTAGAATTGGCTGGTTTTTTAACTTGTTTTACTTCACAGAAATCAACAGGAACATTAGAAGAATTTTTTGCTTTACTATGGTAAGCAACAATTTCAGCACATCTTATTAAAGTTATATCTTCTGGAAATTTTTTATCAGTAATTTGTAAAATTGCATGGCTGCCATGAATATCTTGAGTATGAAACCATAAATCAGTTTTCTTAGCATATTTTAATGTTAAATAATCATTTTCATTATTATTTCTTCCAACTAATAATGTATAGCCGTCAACATTATATTTTATAGGATTAAAGGCAACATTTTTATTTTTAGTAAGACAAGATTTTTTTATTTTTTGTTGTTTTTTATTTTGATAATTTTCTGTTTTTTCCTTAAAAATAACATTTGCAGAAATTTCTTCAAAAATGTCTGAGACTTCATCTAAAGTAGAGCAATTTTCTAATTCATAAACAATGCTTTCAATATAATTTAATTCATTTAATGTTTCTTGTTTTTGAAGAGTTACAATTTCTAGAGTATTTTTTAATTTTTGATATTTTTTAAAAAAATGTTTTGCATTTACAGCAGGTGTATACATATCATCTAATGGTATAATTATATTTTGGTTTGTATAGTAATTTAAAAGTGTAATTTCCTTTATTTTTTCATTGTTGATTTGATATAGATTTGCCGTAATAAGTTCACCATATAATTGATATTTGTCCATATCTTTGCAAGTATTTAACTTCTCGTCAATATTCACAAGTCGTTTTTGATACTTTTTTAAAATATCTAAAATCATTTTTAAAATACTATCTCTGTAAGCTTTAAATTCTTGTGAGGATTCTCTTTCATAATAAAAATCATCCAGAAAGAAGTTTAAATGAAAAGGATTAAAAGGTGAGTCTGCTTTTTTAAGAAAATAGTCTTTCTTTTTATTAAAGATAAATGTTTCAAAATCTAACAGATTACTATCAGTTCTATTAATAATGTCTTTAATATACTCATAAAGTTCTTGCAATGAGTTTGCATTTTTTATAGAGGCTTCAATAAAAGATTTACTAATGCCATTAAAAGTATCACTAATTTGAGTAGCTGATGTGATTTTTTCTTGAAAGTTTGAAAAATTAGTACAATCCATAAAATTATATTTATCAGTAATTGGATAAACATATTTATAATGTGGAATAATAATTCTTTTTGTATCTTCATTATTAATATGTCGTAAACTATCAATAATTATATTTTGTTCATCAACTAGGACAATATTACAATGTCTACCCATTAATTCGATTATCAGTTTTTTAGAAATAATGTCATCTATTTCATCAAATCCTTCAAATTCTATAATAATTAGCCTTTCTAAATTTTGAGTTATAATGTTTTTGATATGTAGTCCTAGTAAATGTTTTCGCAATACCATGCAAAAATTAGGAGCAATTTTAGGATTAGGCTTTGCATGTGTAGTTAAATGAACTCGGTAGTTTTGAGCATCTGTACAAATATTTAATAAGTAATTTGAACCATCAATATAAAAACCTAATAAAATAGTATTTTTATTCGGCTGAAAAATTTTATCTATTCTTGCGCCAGAAAGAGTTTGAAGTTCTGAAGCTATTGCTTTTGTTACAATTCCATCAAATGCCATGACTTTCTCCTTTATTTTTGTAAGTTATAGTATATCATATTTCTTTTAATAATGGAAGTATTTTTTAATTCGTGGATAATTGACAAAATATACATAATTTAGTAAAATTATATAGGGGCTATAAAAAATGATAGATTTACATATACACACAAATTGTTCAGATGGATCAGATACAGTAGAAGAACTATTAAAAAAGGCAGAAGATAGACATTTAGAATATATTTCTATTACAGACCATGATACATGTGAAGCTTATGAAAAGTTAAGAAAAATTAATATAAAGGAAATATATAGTGGAAAATTAATTCCGGGAATTGAAATAAAATGTTCTTATCAAAAGAGGACTATAGAAGTATTAGGTTATAAAATCAATACAGAAAAAATGCAGGAACAACTAAATGAGTTCTATAAAGGAAAATCTAGAGAAGATTTACAAAAAAAATATTTTAATTTATTGTATGAAAAATGTTTAAAAATGGGACTAACATTATCTAAAAAGGAAGAGATTGAATGGAATCCTAAAAATGATTGGGCTAGTTTAACCATATATACTGATTTAAAAAAATATGAAACTAATCAAAGTAAAGTACCAGTAGATATGTGGGAAGATTTTTCTGGTTTTAATAGAAAATATTGTGCAAATCCAGAACATGCTTTATATATTGACAAAAGTCAAGATTATCCAAGTTTGCAACAAACAATAGAAATGATAAAAAAAGCAGACGGTCTTGTATTTTTACCTCATATTTTTAAATATAAATGGGTCGAAAATCCTAAAAAATTTATAGATGAAATATTAGACAATTATTCAATAGAGGGAATGGAATGTTTTTATACAGATTTTAGTGAAGAACAAACTGACTATCTAATTAAATTGTGTAATGAAAGAGGTTTATTAAAAAGTGGTGGTAGTGATTACCATGGAAAAAACAAAGAAAGAATTCAACTAGGAATAGGATACGGAAATATGAAAATTGAAAAGGAGATTATACAAGAATGGATGAATTAAAACTAGATTTAGCAATTGATATTATGCAAAGAAAAATAGCACATTTTATAAGGAATAATACCGAAAAAGATTTTAACAAATTTAAAGAAGAATTGCAAAAACTGATAGAAGAAGAAGATAAGATATACGAATTAGATGAAGAAACAATAAATAAGGTTTATGAAATATATTTAAAGGAAATAAAAGAGGGAAAATAAATGGGAAAATTTGATTTAACAATAGCAGATATAGAAAATAATATTAATAGATTTTTAGCATATGTATATGCTTCAGCAACAGCTTCGAAAAATCCACATATCTTTTTTATTGTAGCTGGGCCGGGAGCTGGTAAAAGTGGTGTTGAAGCATTTTTAAAATATCAATTAAAAGAAAAAGGTGAAAAAGTAAGTATTGTAAATTCAGATAAAATTGCAGAATTTCATCCATACTATGAGGAAGCCTTAGAAGAATTATTACCGGGAGAACGTTATACAGTTACAAGGCAGTTTGTAAGACCTGCAACACCTATAATATTTGATGAATTACGAAAACATAAAATTAACATTCTAAATGAAAATATTTTTAATAAGGGCGAAAGTGATATTGAATTTGTAAAAAAATTTAAAGATGCTGGATATAAAACATCTGTAAATATTTTAGCAACAGATATATTTTTAAATAGACTTTCTTGTTATGAAAGAGAGGCAAGAGCATTAGAAAATGGAGATTTTCCAAGAGGAATTTCAAAACAAGATCATCAAAAAATGTATAATGCTTTTGTAGATGAAGTGAAACAATTAGAAGAACAAAAATTATGTGATGAAATTAATGTCTATGTAAGAGGAGAAAGCATCAATAAACCAGAATTAGTTTATAATTTAGGCAGTACTAAATATAGAAACTTTTTAGAAGCACTAAACATTGAAAGAGCAAAACAAAGAAAGCAAATTTTTTCAAATCCTGAAAGTTATTTAAGTAGGATAAAAAAGACTAGAGAGTCAATTAAAATCAATGGAATTAATCCATTAATCACACAAAATTCATTAGAAGGGCTAGATGAATTGCAACATGATTTTAATATGGAATTAGAAAAGGAGAAAATGTTATGAGATTTCAATATAAAAATTTAGTATTAAATTTAAATGAAAATCTAGAAGAATTAAAATCAGAAATTGAAGAATTAAAAAAGTTGCATGAAATTATAAAAAATTCAGCAGATACCTATATATTAGAAGGAAAAACACAATTAGTTGGAAAAAATAAAGTAATTGGTATGCGTAATAGAAAACAGCATACTGATGGCACAGTAGCAATTGCTAGAAGAACAATTAGACTAGCATATGAAACAGTGATAGATGATGACATAAAAGAACAGGAAATTTATAAATTAAATTTAGAAAGAGAATTATTGTATGCTCAAATCATATCAGAAGCTCATGATTTAGGACATACACCATTTGGACATGTAGGAGAAAGAGTCTTAAATAAATGTTTACAAGAATCACATTTATCAAAAGAAGAATTAAAAAATACATTAGCAAGAAGAAAAGAAATTTATGGAGAAAAATATGAATTAAATCAAGGACATAATGAAGAATTTGATGGTCAAATCAGTTTTGAACATAGTGAGCAAAGTGCAAAATTAGTATATGATTTAATAAAAAGTTCAAATGTGGATAGCCAGATAATTGATGTTAATAGAATTATACAAGGCATTTTATCACATAGTATTAGTAGAGTAAGACAAGAAGATATTCCAAATGATTTGGTTATTCAAATTGTAAGACAGGCAGACAAAAATGAATACATAAATAATGATTTTGATGAAATTAAAGAGTTCATTAATATGGATTTAATTGATAATGGACAATTATTAAAGTTTGTAGATCTTCCTAAACATGAAAGAGTAAAAATAATTATTCAAAAACTAGTAGAAGGGGCATTGGAGAAGGGCTATATAGATGATAATATCGGAGCAATGCAAACAATTAAGGAACTAAAAGAAATATATCAAAAAGTTTTATTTAGCATGGATGTTGATGGTAAACGTGGATTATTGACAGGAGAAAATGTAGAAAGAATTAGCTTAATGCTAAGTAAGATTTATCAATATTATTTAAGTTACCCAGAAAAGACTGTTTTTAAATCTTTATATCATACTAAACCAATTGATGATAAAGGTGCTACTAAAAAAGTTATTATTAGTACAAGTGATTTTGAAGTAAATACTAGTGTTGAAGACAAGGTTATTAATTATATTTCAAGAATGGATAATGAGAGAATTGAAAGTGAATATAGAATGCTTGTTAAAGAAAGAATTATGCAAGGAGAAGGACACGGAATAGAACCAATTTCACAAGACGAATTGAAAAAATTACAAAATGACTATTATAGACAAAGAATAAAAATGGAAAAAGTGATACAAGAATTAGATGGAACAGAACATTCAGAAAAAGAATGTGAAGAATCAATAAAACTTTCTATAAAAAGATTAATAGAGAATGCATTAACACAAAAGGGTAGAGAAAGAATGGCAGAAGTTAGAAAAATGCATGAAGAAGAAAATCAAAGAGATGAAGAATTAAGAAGACTTATGATTGTTTGTGATCAAAATCCAGAAGAAAGAAAAAAACTAAAAGAAAGAGAATTAGAAGGAAAAAAGGCAGAAGCATTTGCAAATAGAATGAACAAACTCAAAGAAGACTGGAAAGAAAGATGAGGAATTGGGGAAGAATCGGAGAGGAATTGGGGACGGCCCCATAATCCTCTTTTTTATTTTAATGCAAAAAAAGGATTATGGGGCCGTCCCCAATTCCTCAAACGATTCCA
Source organism: uncultured Clostridia bacterium (assembly GCA_947631385.1). Classification (GTDB taxonomy): domain Bacteria; phylum Bacillota; class Clostridia; order TANB77; family CAG-508; genus CAG-269. The sequence goes on from CANRLE010000010.1 coordinate 18,577, forward strand.
CTTGTTGGGATATAACTTTCGTTAGGAGGATAAACAAATTCATCATTTGGTTTATCCGCTTTTTTAATATCTGTTATTTTAACAATAGGCATATCACCATGATAATCACCTTTAATAATTTCTCCAGTAATTTCTACCCAAGTATCATTTTCAAAATCTTTTGCATTTTCACATTCACACAAAAATCCAACAACAACATACTGAAAGTCAGAAGAAATAATCATATTTCTTGCTAAAACAAATTGATTTTCTTGCAAATCTAAAATTCTATATACATATCCTGTAAAATTGATTTTCATACCTATATAATCATCTATGTTATCATGAACAGCCTTTAAAACATTTGTATAATTACTAGTAGTTAATTTAGAAACTTTATTTTGTGGTACGCAACTAGAATTTTCAGAAGAATGATTAGCGCCATTAAATACTCTGACAGTCACAACAATCACAATTGTGATAATAAGCAAGACAATTCCTGTAAAAAAATATTTAAAAATCTTGCCTCCATTGACTTTAACATTGTAAATAAACATAGAAAACCCTCGCAATCTAAAAATAATTTTAATAAATTGTATGTATTTATTTTGAAAATATGAAAAATTACTTGCTAAAAAGCAATTTTAATGATATAGTATCATAGTAAAAAAATAACAAGAAGGAAGGAAATCAAAATGGGTTTATTTAACAAAATCTTTAAATCATATAGTGAAAAAGAAGTAAAAAGAGTAATGCCAATAGTAGAGAAAATTAATGCATTAGAAGGAGAAATGGCAAACCTAAAAGATAGTGAATTGAGAGGAAAAACACAATATTTTAAAAATCAATTAAAAGAAGGAAAAACTTTAGATGATATTTTACCAGAAGCTTTTGCAGTTGTAAGAGAAGCATCAAAAAGAGTTTTAGGAATGAGACACTTTGATGTGCAATTAATAGGTGGAATTATCCTACATCAAGGAAGAATTGCAGAAATGAAAACAGGAGAAGGAAAAACATTAGTAGCAACATTGCCAGTATACCTAAATGCCTTAGAAGAAAAAGGCGTACATGTTGTAACTGTAAATGACTATCTAGCAAAAAGAGATAGTGAATGGATGGGAAAACTATATAAATTTTTAGGACTATCAGTTGGACTAGTTATCGCTGGAATGGAGCCAAAAGAAAAGCAAGAAGCTTATAATGCAGATGTAACATATGGAACTAATAATGAATTTGGATTTGATTATCTAAGAGATAATATGGTTATTTATAAAAATCAATTAGTGCAAAGAAGTTTGCATTATGCTATCGTAGACGAAATTGATAGTATTTTAATTGATGAAGCTCGTACACCACTTATTATATCTGGTAGAGCTAATGCATCATCTGATTTATATAAAAGAGCAAATGATTTTGTAAAAAGATTAACACCAAAAGTAATTATAGAAGAAGATGTAAAAGATTTTGACCAAGCAGAAGATAATGAGAATTATGATTACATCGTAGACTTGAAAGCAAAATCAGCATCTTTAACACAAAAAGGTATAAAAAAAGCAGAGGAATTCTTTAAATTAGAAAACTTCAATGACTTAGAAAATTCAACTCTAGTACATCATGTTAATCAAGCTTTACGTGCACATGGAGTTATGAAGAAAGATATTGATTACATCGTAAAAGATGGAGAAGTTTTAATTGTTGATGAATTTACAGGACGTATCATGTATGGAAGAAGATACAACAATGGATTACATCAAGCAATTGAAGCAAAAGAAAATGTAAAAATAGCAGATGAATCAAAAACATTGGCAACAATTACATTCCAAAACTTCTTTAGAATGTATGAAAAATTATCTGGAATGACAGGAACGGCCATGACAGAAGCAGCCGAATTTGAGGAAATTTATAATCTAGATGTTGTAGATATTCCAACAAATAAACCTATGATACGTAAAGATGAAAATGATGTAATTTATAAAAATGAAAATGCTAAATACAAAGCAATAGTAGAAAGCATCAAAAAAAGTCATCAAAAAGGTCAACCAGTATTAGTTGGTACAGTATCTATTGAAAAATCTGAAAAACTAAGTAAATTATTAAAGCAAGAAGGTATTCAACATGAAGTATTAAATGCAAAATATCATGAAAAAGAGGCAGAAATTGTAGCACAAGCAGGTAAATTTGGTGCTGTTACAATTGCAACAAACATGGCAGGACGTGGTACTGATATTATGCTCGGTGGAAATAGTGAATATTTAGCAAAAGAAGAAATGAGAAAAAATAAAGTATCACATGAATTAATTGAAGAAGCAGATACTTACTATGAGACAGATAACCAAGACATTTTAAAGGCAAGAGAAGAATTTAAAAAATTAGTTAAAAAATATGATGAGCAAATCAAAGACGAAAAGCAGAAAGTAATTGAGTCAGGTGGTCTAAAAATTATAGGAACAGAAAGACATGAATCAAGAAGAATTGACAATCAGCTACGTGGACGTTCAGGTCGTCAAGGAGATATTGGAGAATCTAAATTCTATATTGGATTAGATGATGACTTAATGAAAATATTTGGTGGAGATGCTATTACTAAAGTCTATAATACTTTAGGGGCAGATGAAAATATGCCAATAGATTCTAAAATAATTTCTAGTGCTGTCGAAAATGCTCAAAAGAAAGTTGAAGGTAGAAACTTTAGCATTCGTAAAAATGTATTAAAATATGATGATGTTATGAATGCCCAAAGAGAAATTATTTATAAACAAAGAAGAGAAGTGCTAGATGGAGAGAATATTCATGACAGCATAGTTTCTATGATTAATTTTGTAGCAGATAATATTGTTAATATGTTTGTTAATGTAGAGACTTCTGAACTTAGTGTAGAATCTTTAAATACAGAAATAATCAATATTTTTGGTATTGATATGTTGAATTTTATTAAAGAACATGAAAAAGATACAAATGCTATTTCCGAAGAATTAAAGAAAAAAGCAATGGAAATCTATGCAGAGAAAGAACAAGAAATTGGTTCTGATGAGATGAGAGAATTAGAAAGAGTGGTTATGCTTAAAGTAGTTGATGAAAAATGGATGAACCACATTGATAGCATGGATGAATTGAAAGATGGTATTGGTTTACGTGCTTATGGACAAAAAGATCCAGTTGTGCAATATCGTTTAGAAGGATTTGATATGTTTGACGAAATGGTAAATGATATTAAAGTAGATGTTACAAAAATATTGATGCATATTAGACAACAAGGAGAAGCAAAAAGACAAGAAACTGTTAAGATTACAGGTG
>CANRLE010000011.1 GCA_947631385.1 uncultured Clostridia bacterium
AAGGGACTCGAACCCCCACGCTTTTGGCACTGGTTCCTAAGACCAGCGCGTCTACCAGTTCCGCCACATCCGCAAATTAAGTTAATATATTTACCTAACACAATGTATATAATAGCACATTTTAGTTTCCAATGTCAAGTAATTTTTTCACTATTTTTAATTTTTGACTTGACACATATCTATGCAAAATATACTATCAATCCACCAATAATTGCAATAATAAAACCTAGAATTTTTAATCCGTTGTGAAGCATCATTTTGATCACCAAATCCAAAAAATCTCTTAGTCAATATTCTAGCATCATAAACAAATATAATTCCTATTAAAACCATTATTATACCAATCAATTTTACTACTATCTCTAACATCAAAATCAACATCCTTTTCCTTTTTAATAATACTATTTTCTTTAAAAAAAGTCAAGAGAGAACCCCTATGCAAGCATAGGGGTATAGAGATTATGTTGTAACCAGTTCTCTGACAAATTGCCGAACAGGTTTGTTAATTCCGGCAGTTGCTAAAAGAGCTACAACGCTCTGTTCTACATCTGCTGTGTTTTCAATCCTGTTTATTTTGCAATTATGGTCGTAGAACTTGCGTCCTTTAACTTTTTCATAGGCCACATTCAGGGCAATCGGATACCAAATTGGACTTTCAAAAGTTTTTTCAGTGTCTAAAAACCTTACCATTTCCTCAATAGCAGTTACACCTGACATTTTCCCACTGTAGCAACGGAAGATGCGTACATCATATCGTGCCTTTGAAATAGCTTCCACACTGGGCTTATACCGATAATTCCTATCTGCCCAGTATTTCTTAACAATCTCGTCTCTCCTTTCTCTTCTTCTCCATCTTCTGTCTTTTTCTTTCCACATGATACTTCTCCTTTTCTTTTGTTCTGGTGCAAAAATTGCTCCACCATTGTTACTACCTGTCAATTCTGGCATTAATATTATTATACTATTTTTTTACACAAAAGTCAATTTTATGTAAAATCTGTTAGTCATTTTTAATAACTATTTTTTCATTTTCTACACCAATTTTAGACGTCTTATTTTTCTTCAAATTTCCATCTAAAATCTCTTCTGCTAAAGTATCTTCTAATATATTTTGAATTGTTCTTCTAAGTGGTCTTGCACCAAAATTTTTATCAATTCCTTTACTTGCAATCAGCTCTTTAACTTCTGGCTCTAGTTCAATCTTAATTTTTTGAGTTTCTAGTCTTTTAGTAACTTCTTTTAGCATAATATCAATAATGTCATTTATTTCTGCATCAGTTAACTTGTGGAATACAATTATTTCATCAATACGGTTGATAAATTCTGGTCTCAATTCTCTTTTTAAAGCTTCCATTACTTCTTTTTTAGTTTCCTCATACTCTTTTTGACTATTTTCTGCTACATTATTTGTTTGAGTAAATCCTAATGCTTTTTTATCTGTAATTAATCTAGCACCAATATTAGATGTCATAATAATAACTGTATTTTTGAAATTTACGGTTCTTCCTTGGCTATCTGTTAAACGTCCATCTTCCAAAATTTGTAGTAACATGTTCATTACATCTGGATGAGCTTTTTCAATTTCATCAAATAAAATAACTGAGTATGGTTTTCTCCTAATTTTTTCTGTTAATTGCCCTCCTTCATCAAATCCAACGTATCCCGGAGGTGAACCAATCAATTTAGAAACAGAGTGTGGTTCCATAAATTCAGACATATCAATTCTTATCATTGCATTTTCATCACCAAATAATGATTCTGCTAATGCTTTTGATAATTCTGTTTTTCCTACACCTGTTGGACCTAAGAATAGAAAAGAACCGATTGGTCTTTTAGGGTCTTTTAGTCCTACTCTACCTCTACGTATTGCTTTAGCAACTGCTTCTACTGCTTCGTTTTGTCCTATGACTCTTGCATGAAGATTTTTTTCTAAATTTTTCAATCTAACATTTTCATCTTCTGTAATTTTGTTAGCAGGAATTCCTGTCCAACTACTAATTACTTCTGCAATATTTTCTTCTGTAATATTTGTTACTTCTTTTGTATTCTTATTTTTCCATTTTTTCTGTTCTTTCTCATATTTTTCTTTTAGTTCTTTTTCTTTATCTCTCAAAGTTGCTGCCTTCTCAAACTTCTGCATTCTAACCGCTTCTTCTTTATCTTTTTGAGCTTCCTCTATTTTTTCTTCTAATTCTTTCAAATTATCTGGCTCCGTATAAGTTTTTAATTTTGCTCTAGATGCTGCTTCATCAATTAAATCAATTGCTTTATCTGGTAAAAATCTGTCATTTATATAACGAACTGACATTGAAACAGCTGCTTCCATAGCTTCATCTGTAATTTTAACTCCATGATGTGCTTCATATTTATCTCGAATTCCTTTTAAGATTTTAACTGTGTCTTTTTCAGATGGTTCACTTACAGTAACTGGACTAAATCTTCTTTCTAATGCTGCATCTTTTTCAATATATTTTCTATATTCATTTAATGTGGTTGCACCTACTAATTGAATTTCTCCTCTTGCCAATAATGGTTTCAAAATATTTGCAGCATCAATAGCTCCTTCTGCTGCACCAGCTCCAACAATTGTATGCAATTCATCAATAAACAAAATAATATCTCCTGCTTTTTTCACTTCTGCTAATGCCTTTTTTATTCTTTCTTCAAAATCTCCTCTGTATTTAGCACCTGCCACCATTCCAGATATATCCATACTAACAACTCTTTTGTCTTTAAGAATTTCTGGTACATCTCCTGACATTATTTTTTGTGCTAATCCTTCTACTACAGCTGTTTTACCAACTCCCGGTTCTCCAATCAAACATGGATTATTTTTTGTTCTTCTTGATAAAATTTGGATGACTCTTTCAATTTCTTCTTTTCTTCCTATAATAGGATCTAATTTTCCTTCTCCTGCCTTTTTGGTTAAATCTTCTCCAAATTGATTTAAAGTAGTTGTTTGATTATAGCTTCCGTTTTTTCTTTCTCCATTTCCACTTTTTTCTTCTCCTTGTAAATCTTCTCCTTCATTTATTACTTTTATAATTTCATTATATAATTTTGGTATGTTTACATTTAATTCTAATAAAATTCTTGCAGCAATACAGTCTCCTTCTCTTAAAATTCCAATTAATATATGCTCTGTTCCAATGTAATTATATCCTAGTTTCCTAGCTTCTAAAAAAGCATTTTCTATTACTCTTTTAGTTCTTGGTGTAAAACCTGCAGTTTCTACAATTGGTTCTTCTTGTCCAATTAGTTCTATTATTTTATCTATTATATTATCTGGTACAACTTCTTGGTTTTCCAATACTTTTGAAGCTACACCACTTCCTTCTTTTGCTAAACCATATAATATATGTTCAGTTCCAATGTAGTTATGCCCTAACTCAATTGCTACTTCATTAGCTAATTCTATCGCCTTTTGGGCTCTATTTGTAAATTTATATGTCATTGAAATCACTCCTTTATATTGATTTTTTATGTTGTTTGTTATATAATGCTTTAAATACCTTTGGTATTTGTAACCGTTTTTAGTCTACATATAGACTTTTTTTCCCTAAGGAGGTTAGCATGAACAGACAAGAGAAAATTGATTTTATCAAGAAAGAATATCCAGCATTATATCGGATTCTGGAAGATAACGTTCCAGACATTATTAAAGATGTAATGCATGCAGACGTTTCAGCGATTATTGATTACAATTGCTGCGTCGCTTACTTTTTTGGTCATATCTGGAATAGTCAACTGCTCCAGAAACTTAAAATCTCTTTGTAACATCTTGCCTCCTTTGGGGGGCTCTTTTATTCTTCATTAATAATTTTTTGTATTACTTCTGCTCTTTTAATATCTCTTTCAATTGGTTCATACTGCTCACCTATATACTTTTGTAAATTAGCAGGTTTTGTATAAAGATATAATTTTTGAACTTTCAAATCTGTCAATTCTTTTAGTATTCCTAAGTCAGTACCTAATTTGATATTTGATAGTAATTCTCTTGTTTCTTCTGAAGATATTTTCTTGCAATTATTTAAAATTCCATAGCTTCGATAAATTAAATCTTCTAAGCTAATATCATCTTTGGCTAATATTTTTCTTGCTTGTCTTTCTTGTTTGATAATTTTTTCAACAATTACATGTAGATTTTGTATAATATCTTTTTCTGTTATTCCCATTGTTTGCTTATTTGAAATCTGATACATATCTCCTGTACTTTCTGTGTTTTCTCCATATACACCTCTAATGTTAATTCCAAAACTATTAATTGCTTCTAATACTTTTTTTGTATTTTTTGTTCTAGAAAGAGCAGGCAAATGTACCATAACTGATGCTCTTAATCCAGTTCCTACATTATTTGGACATGATGTTAAATATCCATATTTTTCATTAACACTATATCCTAATACTTCTTCTATTTTTTCATCTAATTCAACAGCTAAATTAAGAGTATTCTCTAGGTCTAATCCGCAATTAAATACTTGTATTTCCAAATGATCTTGATTTCCTATCATAATACAAATATTTTCATCATCATTTATTAAAATACTTCCAGTTTCACTTTTTTTCAATGCAAATTCTGGACTGATTAGGTTCTTCTCTACTAAACTCATTTTTGTTATATCATCCATGTCTTTTAGTTCTAAGAATTTTAATCCGTATCCAATAGAAAATAATCCTTCTTTTACCTTATTTTTTAAAGCTTCTATGTCTTCTTTTTGTTTTAAATTAAATTTAAAACCTTTCAAGTTTCTAGCTAATCTTATTCTTGTGCTTTTTGCAACATCAGAATTTTCACTACTTTGTAAATACCAATTCATTTTTTTCACTCCTTTTTATTATTTTTTTGTTCTTCTTGAATTTCATCTCTTATTTTAGCTGCATCTTCATATCTTTCTTCTTTAATTGCTTTTTTTAATTTTTCTTGCAATGTATTTAGTTTTTTCTCGTTTTCATCATTTTTAACTATTTGTTTTTCGTTATTTACAGTATCCCCTATTTTTCCAATTCTTCCCACATGACGATTAGCACCTTGTATATGTTTTAAAATTGGATCTAATCTTTCTTCAAATACATCATAACAATGTCCACAGCCTAATCTTCCTGTATTTACAATATCATCAAATGTATAGCCACATTGTTCACATTTTAATGTCTTTATTTCATTTAATAATGGCATAAATTCTGGTGTTGAAAAATCTTCCATAAATTCTCCAAAGAAACTAGAAAAATCAATTGGCATACTAAAGTCCATATTTGTTATACCTAATTTTTTACTACATTCCTCACATAAATTTAGTTCTTTTTTTCTTCCGTTAATATTTTCTGAATATCTTACGTTTGCTTCTCTTTTTCCACAATTATCACACAACATTTTTAATTCCTCCTTTAAATAATTAACTTAAGTTGAGCAACATATTTTTAAATATTCTTGCTCTTACTATATCTTTTATATTTTTTTCTAATTGCAACACATTGTCACTTGTTGCTACTTTTAATAACTTCGCTTCATTTTCTTCTATTATTCCATATGTCAAAAAGTCACTAATTAGTATATCTACTTCGTTTGCTGTTATTTCATTTCCTATATTATTTATGATATGCATGATGTAGTCTGATTTTGTATTGTTGACTTTTTTTATTGTTATATGTCCTCCACCTCCTCTTCTACTTTCTACATAATATCCTTGCGAAGGCTTGAATCTTGTTGCTATTACATAGTTTATTTGTGATGGTACACAGTTAAATTGTTCTGCTAATTCATTTCTCTGTATTTCCACGCTGTCTTCTTCTTCAAATAATTCTTTTATAAATTCTTCTATAATGTCAGACATTCTCATTTTTTATCATCCCCAATCTTTCATATATTTTGTCTTTGACTTTCTTTGACCTACAATATTATTATACTAGCTTTTGGATTTTTTTCAAAAGCACTTTTTGACCTTCTTTGACCTTTTTCTTCTTTCTCATTGATATTTTCTATCATTTTCTCTCTTTTTCTTTATTTTTTATCTTTTTTTGTTATATTTTGTAATTCCTCTACTTTTTCTTTTTGTTGTGGTAATGATACCCATGCAAAATATGAAGATATAAACTCTCCATATTTTGTTGCATCTTCCCCTACTTCTGCAACAGAATATTCTATTTGCTTTTCTTTATTTTTTCTTTCTTCTTTCATAACAAATTCCACACTTTCTTTTTATTGTTATGTGCATTTTTTTTCATTTTATTCATCTAATCTAAAATTTGCATTTTATATAATAAATATGGTATAATTAATATATAAATACATATGAAAATAAGAGGTATTAAAATGGACCAATTAATAAAAGATTTATCAAAGGAAAATGAAGAATTTCAAATAATTATAAAAGATTTAATAAACAATGAAACAGTACAGCAAATGAGAAATTACAGACAACATTATGAAACTAGTTGTTTTGATCATTGCTATGCTGCTGCTTATTATTGTTTTTTAATATGTAAAAAATACAACTTAGATTATAAATCTGCAACACGTGCTGCTATGCTTCACGATTTATTCCTTTACGATTGGAGAAAAAGACAAGATGGAAGAAAAGGTCTACATGCTTTCACACATGGTAGAACTGCTTGTGAAAATGCATGCAAACTATTTGATTTAAATGATAAAGAGAAAGATATCATAATAAAACATATGTGGCCAATCACTCTTGCTTTTCCAAAATCAATTGAAGGATTTATACTAACATTTGTTGATAAATATTGTGCTTTATCTGAATCTATTGACATCATGAAAACTAGATTATTGATGAAAAAGACATCTCGTTATGCTTACTTATTACTTAGTTTACTTGTAATTAGAATAGAATTTTAAAAAAATAGAGAATATTCTCTATTTTTTTTATTTAGTCTTTAATACCAAATATCAATTTTACAAATCCCCTTAAGAACTTAGGTACTTTTTTTACGACTACTGTCATATGTATCTCCCTCCTTTATACTCTAACAGGTAATCTTTTAACAAGCCAACCACATAAAACCAACACAAATTACAATGACTCCAATTAGAAATAACCATCCTGTTAGGGGAAGTAACAAAACTAGTAAAATTCCTAGACCTAAACCAATTAGACATATTGCAAATGTTTTTCTAAATAATTTCAACACTATAATCATTACCTCCCTGTTTTTGTATATTATATTAATCTTTTTCATTATTTGTTCCTTTTTATGTATATATAGTAAATTTGACACTTTTTCCTTTCTCCTGTAAAATATTGCTAGGTGATTTATATGAAAAAACAAGATGCAGTTAATTTAATTGAATTACTTAAGAAAAGATATCCAGATGCTACTTGTAGTCTTGATTTTACAACTCCATTTCAGTTAGTCGTAGCAGTTATGCTTTCTGCACAATGTACAGATGAAAGGGTAAATAAAACAACTCCTACTCTTTTTGCTCGCTGTAAAACAATTCAAGATTTTGCAGACATAGATATCGATGAATTGGAAGCAATTATTCATCCTTGTGGATTTTATAAAAATAAAGCTAAAAATATCAAATTATGTGCTAAACAAGTTTTAGAAAATTTTGGTGGAGAAGTTCCACATACTATGGAAGAATTGACTACTTTAGCAGGAGTAGGTAGAAAAAGTGCAAATGTGATTTTATTAGAAGTTTTTGGTATCGCCGAAGGAGTTGCTGTTGACACTCATGCTAAGAGAATTTCTAATTTAATTGGTTTATCCAAAGAAAAAGAACCTGAAAAAATCGAGCAAGACTTAATAAAAATTTTTCCAAAAGAATATTTAAAAGATATTAATCATATTTTTGTATGGCATGGAAGGAATATTTGTATTGCACGTAGTCCCAAATGTGATATTTGCCCTGTAAATTCGCTTTGCAAATTTTATAAATCAAAAAAATAATTTTTTATTGACAAAAAATTAATAAAGTTATATATTTTTTACATAGAATTTCAAAAATTTTAGGAGGAGATTTATATGTTAAAAAACAAATTTAACAAGCTTACCATTATTGGCATTTTATGTATTATTATTTTATCACTGGCACTTCCTATTGTTAGAGCAGATGATGGTACAGATACAGCAAATAATAACGATATCATGCCTATAAATAATGATGCAGAAACTGCTATACAAGAAAAAATCGAAAAAAAAGATGTTTATTTAATTGAAGACAATGTTACTATTGATTATGTTATTGATGGAAATCTATATGTTTTAGCTAACAATGTTACTATCAATTCACAAATAGGAGGAGATGCTTTTATTTGCACAAAAAAACTTACAGTTGGTACACAAGGTCAAATTTATAGTAACTTATTTGCTTTTGCAGAATCTATTGATATAAAAGGTGTCATTTATGATTTATATGCGGCTTCTAAAGATGTTTCTATTACAGGATATGTTTATCGTGATATACACGTAGGATCAGATACAGTAGAAATTTTAGGTTCAATTGGAAGAAATGTTTTTATTAATTGTACTAAATTTAAAATTGAAGAAGATACAAGTAATGGCAATCCAGAGGCAGCAGCTAATAATCCACATGGTATTATTAATGGTAATTTAAATTATACTGCCAGTGAAGAAGTAAAACTACCAGAAAACTCTGTTGTTGGAGATACTAATTTTAAAAAAGCAGAGAATGTAAAAACAAATACAACACAAAATTATATAATTTCTTTAGGTACTTTAGTTGCAACTGTGGCAATAATTTGGTTATTATGTTTATGGCTTGCACCTAAATTCTTACAAAATAGCACTTCTTTATTAGCATCAAAAAAGATTTTTAGAGTTATTGGATTAGGTATTTTAACTCCAATTGTTACTATTATCGCATCTATTGTATTATTTGCTTTAGGAATTACTTATACTTTAGGTATAATACTATCTGTAACATTGTTTATTTTATTGGCAATTAGCACATCTATATTTATTATTACAATTGCTAATATTATATGTAATAAACTAAAAATTGAAAAAACACTTGGTAAATTAGGAATGTTAATTATAACTTCTGCTATTTTATGGGGTATCGGATTTATTCCTTACATAGGTTCAATTATTAGCATATTAGCTGTTATTTTAGGATTAGGAATTATAACTTCTAATTTATTACCACAAAAAAGAAAGAAAAATAATTAATATTATAAAAGCTTAAATTTTCAAATAGAAAATTTAAGCTTTTAATTCATTTATAATTGTTTTAAAATTATTTGCCATAATAATAGCCGTTCCTGCTACTAAAATATTAGCTCCTGCTTTCTTAACTTCTGGTGCAGTTTTTAGATTAATTCCTCCATCTACTTCTATGTCTGTATCTAATTTTTGTGTTGTAATATATTCTTTCAATTTTTTTATTTTTTCCAACATATCTGTCAAAAATGTTTGTCCACCTTTCCCGGGTTCTACAGTCATAACAAGGCACATATGAATATATGGCAAAAATTCAAATACTTCTTCTATATTTGTATTTGGTTTTACAGATATTCCTACTTTGCAATTATTTTTCTTAATATATTCTATAAAATCATATACCTCTTCTTTGTTTTTGCAAGCTTCTAAATGGAATGTTATTGTGTTTGGTTCTACTGCTAAAAAATCGTCAATTGCAGTTTTTACGTCTTCTACCATTAAATGTACATCTAATGGTAAACTAGATATTCTTTTAATATAAGAAGCATTTTCCAACATTTTTTGATATGTATTTTTTTCTACAAATTTTCCATCCATAACATCAATATGAAAATAGTCTGTTTTGGCTGTTTCTAGTTCAAAAAATGTAGATGTCTCTTCTCCTTTTTTTACAGATAATATAGATGTTGAAATTTCTACCATTTTTTCTCCTCCTTTTGTCTTAGTTCTTGAATTATTTTGCAAAATCTTTCATATCTTGATACATCAATTTTTCCTTGCTGTATTGCTTTTTTTATTCCGCAATTTTCTTCTTTTATATGACTACATCCTACAAATTCACAGTCTTTTATTTTGTCTTTAAATTCTCGAAAATAATTTGCTAGATTTTTACTTGATATTTCATCAATAGAAAAAGTAGAAAAACCCGGTGTGTCTGCTATATAAGTATTTTTATCAATCTCATATAAGGTAATTGATGTTGTAGTATTCTTTCCTCTTTTATTTCTTTTACTAATTTCTCCTTCTGCTGTCATATTTTGTTTAAAAATACTATTTATTAAAGTAGATTTGCCTACTCCTGAATTTCCGGAGAATGCATTAATGTTATTTTTTAAAGCTTGAAGTAGTTTTTCTATTCCTTTTCCGTTTTTAGCTTCTGTTTCTATAATTGCATAACCGATTTTTTCATATACTTCTTTTATTTGTTTAAATTCTTCTTTATTGTCTAAGTCTGCTTTATTTAATACAATTATAGATGAAATTCCTAAATATTCAGCGAAAGCTAATTGCTTGTCTAACATTAATAAATCTGGTTTTGGCTCTTTACTTGAAATTACAAAGACAAGTTGTGTAATATTAGCTAATTTTGGTCTTTTTATATATACTTTTCTTTCAAGTATTTTGTTTATTACTGCTTTGTCATTTTCTATTGTTTCAAATTCAACAAAATCTCCTACTACTGGTGTTATTTCTTCCTTTTTAAATCTTCCTCTTGCTGTTGCCTCATATACTATTGGTAAATTTTTGTTTATTTCTTTTACTTGATATAAATTAGAAATGTTTCCTGTAATAATGCCTTTCATTTTTCCTCCATTTATTGAAAGGGAACGCAATAGTCGCTCCCTTATCATTAAATTATCTATTTTACTGTTTTTGATGTTTCTGTGTTGAAATTAACTGATAATGATCGAGTCCAATTTCCACCAGAATTGTCTGTTATACTAATTGTTAAGTCCATAGAACCTTTGCCTGTAATTGTAGCAGTTTTATTAGTTATATTTTTGTCAACTCCTGAATCTGACCATAGTGTTGTATTTCCAGATTTAATGGTTATACTAACTGTTTTTGCTACAGAAGTAGATGAACTTGCTTCATTACTTGTATCATTTCCATTTTTATTTTCTTCTTGATAGCCTCCAGTAATTGTTTTTACATCCATAGTAATTGTCATAGATTTTGAAGCCTCAAAACTATTTACTGTAATTGTGATTTTTGCTCCTTCTTCTGCTGATTCTCCACCATTAATACTTTGTTTTAATACTACACCTTTTTCCTTTGAGCTATCTTCTTCTGTTACAACTGTAACTACTAAACCTAAATCTTCTAATGTCTTTTTAGCTTCATCTTGTGTTTTTCCAATAACACTAGTTACTGTAATTTGTTTAATTCCTGTGCTAACATGTATTTTTACAGTATCACCTGCAAATGCCTCTGCATTTCCTTCTGTTTCTTGACTTATAACAAATCCTTCTTTTACAGTTTTACTGTTTTCTTCTATAACTTCTGCCTTTAATTTTGCTGCCTCAATTAATTGAATAGCTTCTGCTTTTTCTTTTCCTTCTACTTTTGGTACTGTTGTTTTTTCTTGTCCTTTGCTAACAACAACACTTACTGTACTTCCTTCTTTTACTTGATTATATTTTTCCATGTAAATTGGGTCTTGTGAAACTATATATCCTTCTGGAACATCTTTGTTGAATTCTTCTTTTGATACCTCAAATTTTAGTTTTGCTACTTCAATTGCTTTTTGTGCCTCTTCTTTAGATAATCCTACAACATTTGGCATTGGTACTTCAGCTGGATTTGTAATGTTTAATACTAATAAAGTTCCTCCTAAACTAATAGAAAATAGCAATATTAATCCTATAATAATACTCAATGTTTTATGTTTTTTAATAAATTGTTTGAATTTTCCTTCTTCTTTTTCTTGCTGATTTCGTTTGTTCGTTCTTGTTCCTAAATTTGCATACATATCAGTATTAATTTTTTGCGTTCTTGCCGTCTTGTCATATTCATATTCTTCAACAAAATCTCCACTTGGGTCTTTTAAAGATTTTCTTAAATCTACTAACATCTCTGTAGCAGATTGATACCTTAATGTTACATCCTTTTGTAAGGCTTTCATTATAATTTTATTTATTGCTACTGGTATATTAGGATTTACTTCAATTGGTTCTTGTGGGTCTTCTTGCATATGTTTTAATGCTACTGATACTGGTGTGTCAGCATCAAAAGGAACCCTACCTGTTACCATTTCATACATAACAACTCCTAAAGAGTATAAATCAGATTTTGCATCAGAAAATCCACCTCTTGCATGTTCTGGTGAGAAATAGTGTACAGACCCAATAGTTGTTCCAAATGCTGTAATAGTAGAATTAGAAACTGCTTTGGCAATTCCAAAGTCTGTTACTTTTGCTATCCCATCTTCTGTAATAATTATATTATGTGGTTTTATATCTCTATGTACAATATTATTTCTATGAGCTACTTCTAATGCTGATGCAATTTGAATTGCTACATTTACAGACCATTTCCATGGCAATGGCCCTTTTTCTTCTATAATTATTTCTTTTAATGTTTTTCCTTGAATTAATTCCATAACGATATAATATAAATTTCCCTCTACTCCTACATCATAAATTGAAACAATGTTAGGATGAGTTAGTCTAGCTGCTGATTGTGCTTCTGCTTCAAATCTTTTTATAAATTCTTCGTCTGTTGTAAATTCGTCTCTTAGTATTTTTACTGCTACTGGTCTTTTTAAAATGATATCAGTTGCTTTATATACTGTAGACATTCCACCATTGCCTACTTTTTCAATCATTTCATATCGGCTTCCTAATAGCTTTCCTTCTAAATTCATATTTATCTCCCCTGTGTTTATATATTTTTTATAATAACAACGGTTATGTTATCATATCCCCCGTTTTTATTGGCTATTTTTATTAGTTCTTTTGGTGCTTGTGCAATATCTCTTTTAGCTAATTTAAATATTTCTTCTTGTGATACCATATTAGTTAAACCATCTGATCCCATTACAATAATGTCTTCTTTTAGAAATCCTTTTACCATAACATCTGGCTCTACAAATGCATTACATCCTAAAGCCTTCATTAACATGTTTTTTTGTGGGTGATGTGTTGCTTCTTCTGGTGTAATTGTTCCATCTTTTACTAATTTTTGAACATAACTATGGTCTTGTGTTAATTTTCTAATAAATTCTTTTCTTATTCGATATATTCTACTATCTCCTATATGACCAATAAATGCCTTATTATTATATATTAAGCAAATCTCTAAAGTAGTCCCCATTCCTTCTAATTCTTTGCTTTCTTTTGATTTTTCATATACTAACATATTAGCATATTCCATGCTACTTGCTAATAACTGAATAATACTATCTTTATCTTTATCTACTTCTTTGAAATTATTTTCTATATAGCTTTTGGCAGTTTGTACGGCTAATTTGCTTGCAATTTCTCCTCCATTGTATCCTCCCATTCCGTCTGCTAATATATACAGTTGTACTTCGTCTAATGAGTCAGATATGTAATAGTAGTCTTGATTGCTTTCTCTTACTTTGCCTTTGTCTGTTTTTGCATAAGCTTTAATCACTCTTTTTTCACCTCTTTTATGTTCTTTGGTTTGGATTTTTTGCTTATTATTTTCCTATGTATTATATATCACAAGTTTATGTTTTTTGCAATTGTTTTATTAAAAAAGTATTTGAAGGATTTGGGGCCGTCCCCAAATCCTTCCCTAAATCTTCACTTTTCTACTAATTGCTAATCCATCTCCTACTTCTAAAATTTCAGTTTCGAGATTTGGATTTTCGCTAACTTCCTTTAAATATTCTCTTAAGTTTCTAACAGCAGTACGTTGTTTATGTTTATTATAATCACTTAATACATAACCTTTATACAAAATATTATCTGCAAAAATAATACCATTAGGCTTAATCATTCTTAAAGCCTCTTTTAAAAAGAATGGATATTTTCCTTTAGCAGCATCAATAAAAACTGCATCATATTTTTCATTTAAAGTAGGTAAAATATCAACAGCATCTCCTTCATAAATTATGATTTTGTCTTCAACTCCTACTTTTTTAATATTTTCTCTTGCCTGTTTAACTCTCTCTTCTTCTCTTTCAATGGTATCTATTATTCCTTCATCTGATAACATTTCTGTAAAACATATTGCTGAATAGCCTACAGCTGTTCCTATTTCTAACATTCTTTTTGGTTTTGTCTCTGCTAAATATTTTTTCATAACAGCTAATGTATCATCCATGATAATAGGTATATGCTCTTGTAACGCTTTTTGTTTGATTTTTTCTAATTCTTTTCGATTCATTATTTTTAGCCTCACTTATTTCTTGACGCTCTTTCTCTTTCTTTACTATCTAATATTTTCTTTCTTAAACGAATTGATTTTGGAGTAACTTCTACTAATTCATCATCTTGTATAAATTCAATAGCTTTTTCCAAAGACATTTGAATTGGTGGAACTAATCGAAGTGCATCATCTGAACCAGAAGCTCTAGTATTTGTTAAGTGTTTTTCTTTACATACATTTATTGCTAAATCTTCTCCTCTTGAATTTAATCCAACAATCATTCCTTCATAGACTTCAACACCTGGTCCAATAAATAAATCTCCTTTGTCTTGTGCATTATAAAGTCCATATGTTACTGACTTACCATTTTCGAAAGCTACAATCGTTCCTCTTACTCTTGCTACTACATCTCCTTTATATGGCTCATAGCAATCAAAAATATGGTTCATAGTGCCTTCACCTTTTGTATCTGTTAAAAATTCAGTTCTATATCCTATTAGTCCTCTTGCTGGAATTTTAAATTCAATTTTTGTATGTCCTACCTCTGCTGGTTCCATATTTATCATTTCTGCTTTTCTTCGTCCTAGTTTTTCAATAACATTTCCAACACAATCATCTGGAACATTTACAACTAGTCTTTCGATTGGTTCGCATTTTTCTCCATTAATTTCTTTGAAAATAACTTTTGGTCTAGAAACAAGCAATTCAAATCCTTCTCTTCTCATTGTCTCAATTAAAACAGATAGATGTAATTCACCTCTACCAGATACTTCAAAAGAATCTGGTGATTCTGTCTCTTTTACTCTTAATGATACATTTTTTTCTAATTCTTTAAATAATCTATCTCTAATATGTCTTGATGTAATAAATTGACCTTCTTTTCCAGCAAATGGTCCATTATTTACGCTAAATGTCATTGAGACTGTTGGTTCATCAATATCAACAAATGGAATTTTTTCTGGATGATTAAAATCGCAAATTGTATCACCAATGTTTATATCAGCAATTCCAGCAATTTCAATTATATCTCCTGCTTTTCCTTCTTCTACTTCAACTTTATCTAATCCAACATGAGTATATACTTTTGCAACTCTTCCTTGTGTAATCTTGTCGTCTTTTCCGCAAATAGAAACTGGCATACCATCTTTGATAATTCCTCTTTCTACTCTACCTACTGCAATTCTTCCTACATAATCATCATAATCTATGTTAGATACTAGCATTTGTGCTGGTCCTTCTTCATCGCAATTAGGTGCTTGAATTGTATTTATAATTGTTTCGAATAAGCAAGAAATATCTGTTGCTTCATCTTCTAAATTCATTTTAGCAATTCCATTTTTTGCAGACGCATACACTACTGGAAAATCTAATTGTTCATCTGTTGCTTCTAATTCAATAAATAGTTCTATTACTTGATCAACTACTTTTTCAGGTGTTGCTCCCGGTCTATCAATTTTATTTATAACAACAATTGGCTTTAGTCCTAGTGCTAAAGATTTCTTTAAAACTTCTCTAGTTTGAGGCATAGCTCCTTCAAATGCATCAACTAATAAAAGAACTCCATCTACTGTTTTAAGAACTCTTTCAACTTCTCCACCAAAGTCCGCATGTCCCGGTGTATCTACAATATTAATTTTTATGTCTCCATGCATAACTGATGTGTTTTTTGCAAGAATTGTTATTCCTCTTTCTTTTTCTTGGTCATTTGAATCCATAATTCTCTCTGCTACTTGCTCATTTTCTCTAAATATATGACTTTGTTTTAGCATGGCATCTACTAATGTAGTTTTACCATGATCAACGTGTGCAATAATTGCTATGTTTCTTATTTTTTGATTATTCATTTTCTATTACTCCTTTTCATGTTAAGAGGGATTTCAAAGAACGAGTCTCTAAATCCCTACAACATTATTTATTATATCACTAATTGCATTATTTTGTCAATGCTATGATGTTTTCCATAATTTCATTTGTTATTTTATCTAATACTTCTTTATCTTTGCTTCCTTTATATTTACTATAGTCTAAAGGTTTTCCATAAGTTATTGTTACTTTTCTATTTTCTTTTGTTCCACCTTTTATACCACATGGCACAACTTTTGCTCCGCTTCTTACAGCAAAGAAAGCTACCCCATCTTTTAGCTTTTCTCCCTTTTCTAAGCCATTTCTAGTTCCTTCTGGGAATAAAGCTATACATTCTCCATTTTTTAAAGTTTTCAAAGATTCTTTAATAGCTGTTACATCTTTTTCATCTCTTTTTACATGAATAGCGTCAAATGCCCAACCTAAGAAATTGAAAAATGGATTTTTTGCAAGTTCATCTTTCGCCAAAAAGTGCATATCTCTTTTTGCTGTTGCTACCATTAATGGTGGGTCTAAATATGTTCTATGGTTTCCACAAAAAATTAGAGGACCCTCTTTTGGAATATTTTCTAATCCTATTATTTCTGCTCTATAATAGATTTTGCACCACAAATATATAGCACCTCTTACTATCCATTTTATGATTCTTTTAAAAGCCTTTTTCAATTTAATTCCTTCTTCCTATATTATTTATAATTTCTACAATTCTGCATACTACTTCTTCAATTGTCATTTTTGTTGTATCTACATAAATTGCATCTTCTGCCTTTTTTAATGGTGCAACTTCTCTACTCGAATCTCTCTTATCTCTATCAATTATATTTTTTAATACTTCTTCATATGAAGTCTCTATTCCTTTTTCTTCATTTTGCTTTACTCTCCTTTTTGCTCTTTCCTCTGGAGAAGCATCTAAATATATTTTTACATTAGCATTAGGAAAAACTACTGTCCCAATATCTCGTCCTTCCATGATGACATTTTTTCCTTCTGCTATTTTTCTTTGTATGTCTAATAACTTTTCTCTTATAATAGGAACAACAGAAATTGGAGATACAAAATCATTTACATCGTTTTCTCTAATTCTTTTTGTGACATCTTTTCCATTTAAAAAAATACTACCATCTTCCATCATATCGATATTTATTCGATTTAGCATGTCTTTAATTTTGTCAGTTTCTTCTATTTTGATTTTTTCTTGTAACATATTTAAAGCAACACATCTAAAAGTTGCTCCTGTATCAATATTAATTAATCCTAATTTCTCTCCTACTAATTTTGTAATTGTTCCTTTACCGCTTCCAGCAGGCCCGTCAATTGCCACTACAAATGACATTTTTTATTCCTCCTCTATCTTTCATCTCCAAAAAATTGATTTAGCTTATCTAAATAATTAGTTCCTCCATGTTCTGTTTTAAACATGCTCATTCTATTTTTGTCTATATTATTAAATTCTTTATATGTTCCTATAATATCTTTGATTTCTTGTATTTGTTCTTCTGTTAAACCCTGTTCTTCTAATTCTGGTAAAATTGCATAAATTCCATATTGATATTCTTCTGATAAATCTATTGACAAATTTGGATATTTGTCAAGTGTATAAATATTACCTTCCTCATCTTTAATATAAATTGGCTCATTTTTATCATATTTTTTGAATCTTTTTTTGTATTGATAAATACCATCAATTGGTAGTTTAATGCCTACTATGTGTTCAATTCTTCTTTGTATTTCTTCATAATCATGTTCTTTTATGTTTGCAGCTAGATATAAAACTTTTTGGCAATCATTTTTTCTTATTAATTTTCTTATATTTGCAATAAACTGTTTTTCTTCTTCATCATATTCTGCTGTTTTGCTTTTTTGTGGATCTAATAAACTAATTGCTATTTGTAATAAAGTTTTACTATCTGGAATTACTCCTTTTAATAATTTATTATTTTCTAATTGCTCATCATCACTAATAAGTGCATTCAAAAATAAAATATCATTTGTTTGCAAAAAGTCATCTAAATCTATTTCCTCTAATGGTTTTCCTACGATGCTATTTAAATATTCATGTATTTTGCTTGCAGTTTTAAACTTTCCTTCCAAAATCTGTTTTGTTAATTTATAAGTTACTTCCTTTAATGGTTCTTTTCTAACTGATCTATAATAAGACTTATACATTTCATTTCTAGTTTCTAAAAATTTTTCTACAAATGCAATAGCTTCTGGTTTATATGCATATCTATACACTCCTTCTTCAGGAATATAAGTTAATTCACACATATTACTTAAATTAAAGTTTACGTCATCTATTGTTTTGTCTCCAATATATACTCTATCTCTTGCCAAATAATCCATTCTGTCAAAATCTATATTTCCTTCACAAAAACTTTCTAAAGAACCATCTCCTTCTAAATTACTATCTTGTTCATTCGCCTTTATTTTAGCTAATGATTCCTTTACTTCCTTATCTTCATTTATTATTCTTTGTCCAATATCTTCATGTGTACAATTTTCATCACCAATTATTGATTCTATTGTATGTGAAAACATAGCATGTCCAATATCATGAACACACATGAATTTAATTTTTTCTACCAAGTAGCCTTTTAGTTTATTTTCTTCTATATATTTTCTCCATTCTGGTTTTTTATATTGTAAAGCTAAAAATTGTATACAATTTCGATAAGCCCCTTTTGAATGTTCTAATCTTGTATGATAGACATTAGGTTCACAAAATATTTCTGAACCTAATTGCATTATTTTTCCCTCTCTTTTTAATGCTTTTGTCTGAAATAATTCATAAATTTCTTTTGTATAATAAATGTTATCATCTTCGAAATAAGAACTTAATGTAATATCCTCTTCTTGTAATATTTCTATATTTTCTCCAAATAACCATCTTAATAATTCTTCTTGTTCTTCCCTGCTTACTTCCATCTATTCTCCTCTTTCTGGTACATAAATATTTTTTGCTACTACATCTAACTCTACTACATTCATAGCTGTCAATTTTTCAATTTCTTTTCTTGCCTTCTCTTTAAATTCCTTTAATCCATCCATAACATTATATCCATACAGAATAGTAACTTCCATATAGATTTTAGCACCTTCTCCATAATTTTCCACTCTAGTTTTTAGTATTTTGTAAATTGCTGGTGTTTGTACTGCTAAGTATTCTAGAATTTGTCTGAATACTAAATCAGAAATTGTAAATTTTCCCATATAACTAAAAGTCGGCCTTATTATAGATTTTTCTGATATGTATGGCTTTTGTCCTTTTCCTTTTGATTTAAATATTTGAAGTGGGTCTAATAAATAAC
>CANRLE010000012.1 GCA_947631385.1 uncultured Clostridia bacterium
GTGCTCTACCTTCACCACCACCATGTGGGTGATCTACTGGGTTCATAACAGATCCTCTTACTGTTGGTCTAATACCCATATGTCTTGTTCTACCAGCTTTACCAAGCTTAACATTTTCATGATCACTATTACCGATAACTCCGATAGTAGCTCTACAAGTTGATAATATTAATCTCATTTCTCCTGATGGAAGTCTAACATGTGCATATTTTCCTTCTTTTGCCATCAATTGTGCACTTTGTCCTGCTGCTTTTACTAACTTTCCACCTTGTCTTGGATTTAATTCTATGTTGTGAATTAAAGTACCAACTGGAATACTGCTAATTGGCATACAGTTTCCTGGTTTAATGTCAACTGCTTCTCCAGATATTACTTTATCTTCATCTTTTAATCCTTGTGGTGCTAAGATATATGCTTTTTCTCCATCTTTGTATTGAATTAATGCAATGTTTGCACTTCTGTTTGGATCATATTCGATTCCTAATACAGTTGCCTCCATGTCATCTTTTCTTCTTTTAAAATCAATTATTCTATATTTTTGTCTGTTTCCACCACCTTGGTGTCTTACTGTAATTCTACCATATGAGTTTCTTCCTGCATTTTTCTTTTTCTTTGTTAATAAAGATTTTTCAGGAGTTTTCTTTGTAATTTCTTCAAAGTCTGAAACTGTCATATTTCTTCTTGATGGTGTATATGGTTTAAAGTGTTTCATTCCCATTTTCTTTTCTCTCCTTTTTTATTATTAATGGATTTTTTCCTGCTCCATTTACAGATATTCTTTATTCTCCGGGCTCTTTCCCGATATTATTATCTCTTGCTTTTGACTTTTCTGCTTTTTCTACAACTGACATTAGTTTATTAATGTCATCATATACGTCTTCAATGACTTCATTTTTTTCAAAGTAAATGCGTTCTAAATGATTTCCATAAATAGTTATATATTCTGCTACTTTTTTTATTGCATCATTTAATATTAACCAGTCTAAATCTGCTACTTTGGCCAATCTAATTTTTAGTTCTTGAAATCGTTTAGGAAGTTTGTTTTTCATATGATTTATGCTAGGTCTTTTTCCTTGTATAACTTTTAACCTCTTTCGTATGTCATCTTCCTCTTTCATACTAATTCCTTCTTTATTTAATTAGACTAGGCTCCCATGAATTCATCGATAGAGTCTTTATATTTTTTAGAAACTTTTGTCTCTTTTCCACCTTTTGCTAAGTAAGTTGTATCTCCTGGGTTAGTATCAATTGTTACTATTGCCTTTTTCCAATCTGATGTCTTTCCTACATGATAACCAACTCTTTTCTTTTTTCCTAAAACATTCATTGTGTTTACTTTTAAAACTTTTACTTCAAAAAGTTTTTCAACTGCTTTCGCAATTTCTACTTTAGTTGCTTTTTTGTTAACTTCGAAAGTGTATTTTCCTTGTTGTAATTCGTCATTACTTTTTTCTGTAACAACTGGGGCTATTATAATTTCTTCTGGTTTCATAATTAAGCGTACACCTCCTCTAATTTTTTAACAGTATCAACTGATAGAATTAGATTTGTATATTTTAATAAATCAAATACATTGATGTTGTTTGCTGTAATTGCTTTTACCCCTTCAATGTTTCTTGATGACATAAGTACATTTTTATTGTTTTCTGGAAGAACAATTAAAGTTTTTCCTTCTACTTTTAAATCTACTAATGCTTTTGCCATTGTTTTTGTTTTGATTTCTTTTAATTCTAATTTATCTACTACTGTTAATTCTTTTTCTAATACTTTAGAACTTAAAATTGATTTAATTGCTAATCTTTTTTCTTTTTTATTAATTCTGTATCTGTATGAACGAGGTTTTGGTCCTAATGCAATTCCACCTTTTATCCATTGTGGGCTTCTTGTTGAACCTTGTCTTGCTCTACCTGTTCCTTTTTGTCTCCATGGTTTTTTACCACCACCAGATACTTCTGCTCTTGTTTTTGTACTTTGAGTACCTTGTCTTTGATTAGCTAAGTAGTTTACAAGTACACTATGTACTATATTTTCATTTGGTTCAATTCCAAATACACTATCTGCTAATTCAATATCACTTACTTTTTTTCCTTTTAAATCATATACGTCTACTTTTGGCATTTCGTATTTCCTCCTTTCCCTTATTTAGTAGCCTTTATAGCTGATTTTACTTTTAGAATAGCTCCTTTTGGTCCTGGAACGCTTCCTTTTACTAATATTACATTTTTGTCCATATCTACACGAACAACATCTAAGTTTTGTATTGTAATTGTAACTTTTCCCATGTGTCCTGGTAATTTTTTACCTTTAAATACTCTTCCTGGTGTTGATGTAGATCCCATTGAACCTGGTCTTCTATGATACATTGATCCATGTCCCATTGGTCCTCTGTGTTGTCCATGCCTTTTGATAACACCTTGGAATCCTTTTCCTTTTGATGTTCCTTGAACATCTACTTTTTCTCCAGCTGCAAATATATCTGCTTTTACTTCGTCTCCAACTTTGTATTCTTCAACAGAATCCATTCTAAATTCTCTTAAATGTTTTTTGTTGGCTAATTTTGCTTTTGCAAAATGTCCTGCTTCTGGTTTATTGATATGTTTGTTTTTAATTTCTCCATATCCTAATTGGATTGCATTGTATCCATCAGTTTCTACTGTTTTTACTTGTGCTACTACATTTCCTGCTGTTTCGATAACTGTTACTGGAATTACATTTCCTTTTTCATCGAAGATTTGTGTCATTCCGACTTTTCTTCCAATTATTCCTTTTTTCATTGTCTTTCTTTCCTCCTATACGTTTTACCGCATAAGTTATCCGTGTTCGGCTAACTTAAACTATTGGCTGGTATTTGTATTCCATTTATTTTTAAATGTTTACCAGCTTGGTTTTGACTTACAATTTTATTTCAATTTCAACACCAGCTGGCAATTCTAATTTCATTAAACTGTCAACTGTTTTTTGTGTTGGGTAAAGAATGTCTATTACTCTTTTATGTGTTCTCATTTCAAATTGCTCTCTTGAGTCTTTGTCTTTGTGTGGAGAACGTAAAATTGTTACTATTTCCTTTTGTGTTGGTAGTGGAATAGGACCTGAAACTTTTGCCCCCGTTTTTTTAGCAGTATCTACTATTTTCTCAGCAGACTGATCTAAAACTACATGGTCATATGCTTTTAGTCTTATTCTAATTTTCTCACTTGTTGCTATCGTGTTTGCCATTGTAATTTTCCCTCCTTTTTTGTTTTTCTTTTTTCGGCTTTTGCCGGAGATAGCTAGTTTTGCTATCAAAATTACCTTGGCAAGTCAAAACGTACTCTGGTGTTTTGAATATCACCTATATAAAAACCCAAAATGCGCATGATAATTTTGGGATAAGTACATTTCTTACCGCCTGGTCTTTGCCATAACATACTCCACCAAAGTTCCCTCCATCCCTCTTTTACGTAAGGATGTAGCCACATTTGGCTTCAACGCTTTAATTTCATGCTTATATATTATACATCGCTTGTTCGTAGATGTCAATACTTTTTCAAACTTTTAATTTTTAATTTTTTTAAAGTAAGCAAAATAAAATACTAGAAATAAATCTAGTATTTTTGTTATTATTTTGTATATGCAACTTTCGATATAGTAGGAATCATATTAACATTATTCAATGATAGTTCATCTAAAATTGCCTGTCCTATTCTTCTACTAACAATTCTTACCTCTCCATCATTGAAATTTATACATATAACTGCTGTAAAATTATATGCATCTGGAACTCCATTAGTATATGTTATTCGAACTACTTCATTGTCTACATTATCCACAAAACACCATTCTGTATTAATTTTATCAAAAAGTGCCACTCTTCTTGCATTTTTTATTTCTGGAATAATTATTTTGTTATTTCCCCAACTTGTAGTACTCATTGGTAATTCTGCAATATCTAAAACATTCCATGTTATTGTATCAGACCACTTAGTACTTAAATTAGTTATTTCTTGTTTTAATTCAGTTCTTTTTTTATCTGATGATGTAAATTGTCCTTCTAAGTCATTAATTTGATTTTCTAATTCATTGGCTCTTCCCACTAACTTATTATACTCTTCTCTACTTACAGTTTCTTGTTCATTTTGACTATTGGATTCTTCCATTGCTAGTTTTATCTGATTTGTTTGTGCAATTATTCTGTTCAAGTTAAAAGGTGTAACTACACTAATTCCTATCAAAATTAATAAAGCTATTATTGTTATTACTAATATAATTATTGCCATTTCAGATATAGAATTTTGCCTTTTTAATTCCATTATAAGTCTCCTTTCTTTCGTTTATTTAACTATTTTGTATATGCTACTTTTGATATTATAGGAATATATCCTTTGCCATTTGCATCTTTATCATTTTTAGTTGAATCTCCCATTCTTCTTGTAACAATTGTTATATCTCCATTAGCGAAATTTACATGTACAACTGCTGAAAAATTATATGGATCTGGAATTCCATTAGTATATGTTATTGGAATAACTTGATTATTTATATTATTGTCAAAAACCCATTCCCCGAGCAATTTTATCATATAATGCTAATCTTTTTGCGTTTTTTATTTCAGGAACATTGAATTTAACATTATGCCACGCTTCAGTAGGCATTGTCACGTCTGCAACTTCTACTATATTCCATGTTGTTGCATTAGATAGTTCACTATTTAATGTAGATACTTGTTCTGTCATTTTATCTACCTCACTATTAGAGTCTGCAATTTGTTTATTTAATGAATTAAGTGTTTCTGCTAATTGATTAACCTTCTCATCTAACCTGTCATAATCTGCCTTGGTTACTGTGTCGTTCTCACCTTCATCACCACCTGATTCTTCTGAACCTCCTGTTCCGCCTGTTCCACTCGTTCCTAATGAACTTACTTCTCCTATCCATGTTATTTTAAATGGATATCCATCTACATCTACCTCCAATGGAAAATTCTCAGTTTCGGGATTTTTTACCGTTCCTATATTTGGTATATTTTCTTTTAATTTTTTTAAACTTAAATTTCCATTTGTTTCATAGCATCCTAATACTTCTATTTCAAGTTTTTCTTTTGCATTTGCTTCTTCTGTTGCTAATTTTGCTCTATTTGCTTGTGAAATTATTCCATTTGAACCAAAAAGTGTTGCTATACTCACTCCTGCTAATATTAACAAAACTATTATTGTTATGACTAATGCAATTATTGTTATTCCTTTGTTTCTTCTCATTTTTCACTCCTCCAATTTCTTGTTATTATGTAATGTTTATTATACATGTTTGTTATATTTATATCACATTCACTTTGACTTTGGCAAGAGTTTTTAAAAAATATACAGAAAATATTACTAATTTGTGAAAAACTATAATATTTCTATAAAAAAACAACACATATAATTGTGTTGTTTTTTACATTTTATAATATTAATTTTATCTATGCTTCTTCTGGTGCTTCTACTGGACAAACTCCTGCACAAGTACCACAAGAAATACATGCAGATTCATCAATCATAAATCTTTCGTCTCCTTGTGAAATACATCCTACTGGACATTCTGCTGCACAAGCTCCACAAGAAATGCATTTATCTGTAATTTTATATGCCATATTTTTCACCTCCTATACTTCTTCATTTTCTAATCTTTCTAATTCTTCTAATTCTTTTTTATGTTCTAATTCTTCTTCATCAATTTTTTCTGAAACAGCATCTTTTATTATTTTAATGTCTTTCACATCATATCTTTTATAAAAATATCCGTCATTCTCATTGTCTTTAATTTTTACTCTTACTCTCTCTTTTAATGTTTCTATAGAATCTACTTCCCCTTCTCCATCTTCTGTTTTTACTATTGCACCTATGTTAGGAAGTCTTTTAAGTTTTTCTTCATATGTATCACTTTCATATTTTAAGCAACACATTAATCTTCCACAATTACCTGATATTTTAGATGGATTTAATGACATATTTTGCTCTTTTGCCATTTTTATTGATACAGCTTCAAAATCACTTAAAAATGAACAGCAACAAAGTTCTCTGCCACAAATGCCATTTCCTCCAATTCTTCTAACTTCATCTCTAACACCTATTTGTCTTAATTCTATACGAGTTTTGTAAATAGCTGCTAAATCTTTTACCAATTCCCTAAAATCAATTCTACCATCTGCTGTGAAATAAAATAAAATTTTGCTATTATCAAATTTATATTCTACATCTGTCAAAGTCATGTCTAATTTGTGTTGTTTTATTTTTTTCAAACAAATATCAAATGCTTCTTTTTCTTTTTTCTTACATTCTTCATAATGTTTATGGTCTTTATAGTTAGCAAGTCTAATAACTTTTTTTAATGGCGTAATAATTTTCTCGTCTTCTATCCAACGGTTAGGTATCATAACTTCCCCATATTCTTCTCCTTGCGCTGTTTCCACAATTACTTTATCGCCTTTTCTAACTTTTAGACCTTTAGGGTTGAAAAAATAAATTTTTCCTAATTTCTTAAATCTAACTCCTATTATATTTTTCAACTATATTTCCTTTCTATTATTTAAAAAATAAATTATAATTATTTTTCAAACAAGTTATACCACATATTAAATATTAGATTATCTATACACATATCATAATTTGCATTTTGTTTCAATCTTTTTTTTGTATTTTCCACAATTTTGATACAATTTGTGTATAAATAGTTTTCTTTTGCTTGATTTAATAATACAACATTCATGTATTCCAATATTTCAAAAATTTCTTCTTTTGCTTTATACAATGGTTCTGCCAGCTCTATAACTTCTAGTAAGTCTTTTCTATCCAAATTTTGTATTAATTTTTCTATATTCATGTATTCTGATTGCTTATCTTTTAATGCAATTGCCTTTCCTATGCTCCCTTGAAATATTTCTATTTGATTTTTAGTTAACTGTAAATTATAATTTTGTTGCATATAATGTTTAATTTCTTCATCATCTATTGGTCTAAAATGAAGTATTACACATCTAGACTTAATTGTTACTAAAAAATTATTCTCATTTCTTCCAATTAAAATAATTATTGCAAATTCTGGTGGTTCTTCCAATGTTTTTAATAAACAATTCTGAGCTTCTGGAGTCATTGTATCTGCATTATTTATTATATAAACTTTTCTATTTGAAGTTATTGGTTTTTCTTGGATTTTTTTCTGCAAAAAACGAATTTGCTCAATTTTTATATTATTTCCATCTGGTTCTACACACATAAAATCAGGATGATTGTCTATTATAAGTTCTTTTTCTAAACACAATACTTCTTTTGCCAATTCTATTGCTAACATTTTCTTACCAATTCCATCTGTTCCTACAAATAGATAGCTATGCGACAATGTGTCATTTTCAATATTTTTTGATAACGTTTCTTTGATTAAATCATTTCCTATGATATTCTCAAACATTATTTAACTTCTCCCCATTTATTTAATGGCCAAATTCGAATAGCTACAGTACTCTCTATTTTTTCTAATGGAATACATCCAAATACTCTACAATCTGTACTATGATTTCTATTGTCTCCCATAGCAAACACACAATTTTCAGGCACTACAAAATCATCAAAACCACCTTCGCTAACATCTGTTACAATTCCTGATTGTAAATATGGTTCTTCTAATTCTTCACCATCAATATATACTTTTCCTTCCTTTATTTCTACATGTTCTCCTGGAAGGGCTATAACTCTTTTTATATAACTTCTTTTATCTATTTCTAGAAAGTTTTTAATAAACCATTCAAAGGCATTTCTTTTTGAATACTTTGCAATCGGATTTTTTTGATCTGCTTCAGAAGTTGTGTAACTACTTATTTGTTCCGGTTCTTCAAAAGTTATTATCTCTCCTCTTTTTGGTAATGTCTTAGTTGTTCTTCCCCACCTATTTAACCAAAGCCTTTCATTTTCAATTAAAGTTGGCTTCATAGATACTTGTTTCACTATTGTTGGTGTACCTATAAAGTAACGAAATAACATTGCTAATACTAATGCAATTACAATACAATAAACCCATTCTAATATATCTTTTGCTCTATCGCTCAACTTAATCTCTCCTTTTGCACATTTTTACTTTTACTATTATACATTAATTTTTTTAACTTATCAATGAAAATCTAAGATATTTTTTAAAATTATTATTACAATTCAGTTGAATCAATATGGTGAGCAATATTAATATATTATTTATGTAGTAACAATTCGTGGGGACCAACAAATTACAGACTGTTAGCAAAGGCTTTTAATAATGATATTTATTCATAACTTTGGTGTCGCAACTTCCATAATAAAAAGATTAATATGTCAGTTGCTCCAAATCGCACTCCACTTCGTTTCGTTTAATCGCTTACGCAGTTATTCAAAATATAATTATTAAAAGCCTTTTGCATTACAGTCTGTTATGTAGTTGGGAGTTACAAATAAATAATATATTAATATTGCTCACCATATTTGACCAACTAAATAGTAATAAATATAACACTTTTAAATTATTGACACTTTTATAGTTTCATGTTAAAATAAATAAAGTTTAAACCTTACGTGGGTTTAAAGAGGGTGGTTCTACCATACTTAATATTTTCTTTTAGTTAAGAAAATTAAGAAAGTATGGAGCGGTTACCCATACTTTCTTGAAGTATGGGGCATTCACATCGTGACCCTTGTAAATGAACCAAAAAAAGGCAAAAGTCTTTCTTTAAAATAGTTGTAAATAAAATGAAAGGAGAGTTCTTTTTTCGTTTAAAATATAATAGTTAGTGGACCCCAGAGCGCTTTTTCAATGCAACTATTTTAAAGTTTTCTGGGGCTCTATAGGAGCCCCTCTTTTTTATTAATTTTGTTGTTTTGTTGGAATTCTTATTACTACTTCTGTACCTTGCCCAACTACACTTTTTATATCTATACTTCCGCCATTTTTATCTAATATTTCTTTAGCAATTGAAAGACCGCAATCCTGTTCCTCCCATTTCTCTAGTACGTGCCTTATCAACTCTATAAAATCTTTCAAAAATTCTATTTAAGTCTTCTTCTGGAATACCAATTCCATTATCAAAAACTTTAATATATGCATCATTATACACAAAGCCAACATATATTTTTATTTCTCCACCATCTTTAGTGTATTTTATACTATTTGTTAAGATGTTTAGTACTACTCTTTCAATATCATATTTATCTGCATACACTGGAGGTACATCAGCCGTTACGAAACAATTTACTGTATGATTTTTCTTTTTTATTTCTATTGCCAATTTATCTTGACATTTTTTAACCAAATCACCTAAGTCAAAAGTCTCTTTTTGAGTAAATTTGTTATTATTATCATAACGTGACAATGTTAACAAATCTGTAACTAATTTTGCCATTCTTCTTGCTTCTGTAGCAATTACATTTAAGAATTTATCTTGTGTTTCTTTATCATATTCTCCTTCTAATAATGTATCTGCATATCCCATAATAGATGTAATTGGCGTTTTTAGTTCATGTGATACATCTGCAACAAATTCTTTTCTCATATTGTCCAATTTAACATGTTCTGTAATATCTTGAATTACAGCAATTACACCATCTGGTCTATCTGTTTCATTTTTAAATGGTGCAAAAAATACTTTCATATAGTTGTCTTCTACTTGAATTCTTTGCTCTGTTGATGTCCAATTTTCTAAGTAAATTATTTTTTCCATATTAATATCTAAATTAAATTTTCTAAAAATGTCTTCAAAAGTGTTATCTTCTGGTCTAATACTTAGGAACTTTTTAGCTGCTGGATTTATTAAAATAATTTCACCTTTCATATTAAAAGCAATAATTCCATCTGTCATATGAAGTAAAATGGTTTCTATCTGATTTTTTTGAGTTGATACTTCGCTCAATTTTTCTTTTAATTCTGTGGTCATCATTCCTAAGACATTTTCTAAGTTTTGTGCTTCACTACCTTTTTTACTTTTTGCAATTCTTTTTCCATTTTTCCCATCTTCAGCTATTTTTTCAGCACTTTTAATTAATTTATTAATTGGATAAATCAAATATTTTGATAGATAAACAGCTATCAATATTCCAATAATTCCAAATAAAATTCCCGTTATTGACAATACTTCTATAACCTTGTTCTGCATTTCTTGTATGTTAATTGCTTGTCCAGATTGTATATTGCTATTTAGAACATTTAATAAATTCAAAAAATAAATTCCAAGTCCACTTATTATGATTATTCCAATAATAAAGAACATTAAAATGATTTTATTAAATTGTATATTTTTGCGCATTTGCTTACTCCTATTTTAATAATTTTTTAATTTCTTCATAAATTTTATCTTCTGCTTCCTCTGTTGCAACTTTTCTAGCATTTTTTCCCATTTCATACATTTTAGTTTTGTCTTTAATTATCTCTTCTATATTTTTATCTAATTTTTCTCCTGTTAATTCTTCGTTTAATATAATCTTTGCTGCATGTATATTTTCCAATACTTTTGCATTATAAAATTGATGATTATGGCTGACATTAGGAAGTGGTACCAAAATAGATGGTTTTCCTATATTAGAAATTTCAGTCACAGTCATTGCTCCACTTCTTCCTACAATTACATCAGCAACATTCATTACTTCTTCCATATTATAAATATATGGTACAATTTTCACATCCTGAATATTATTTATATTAATATTATTTTTTTCTAATTCTTCTTTTATTATATCATACTGCTTTGGTCCAGTTGCCCACATGATTTGATAATTTTTATTCATTTTGTTTTTTATAATCTCTATGATAGCTTCATTTATTTTTTGTGCTCCCTGACTTCCTCCAGACACTAAAACAATAGGCATATCTCCCTTTAATTTCAATTCTGTTAAAATATTATTTTTTTCACTATTACCATACTCTCGCCTTCTTATTTTTACTGGAGTACCAGTATAAACTACATTTTTTGCCTTTTTAATTCTTGGAATTGCATCTTTAAATGAAACTAAAATTGTGTCTGTATTTTTTGCCAACATTTTTACTGCTCTTCCTGGAAAACTATTACTTTCATGTATCATAGTAGGTATATTCAATTTATGTGCCGCTGTAATTGTAGCCCCACAAATATATCCACCTGTCCCAATAACTATGTCTGGTTTAAATTCACTTATAATTTTTTTTGCTTCTTTTAAACCTTTCCATGTCAAATACATTTTTTTTAGATTTTCTATTGAGATTTTTTTGCTTAATCCATATGCATTAATAGTTTTCAATTCATATCCAGCTCTTGGAACTAAATCATTTTCTAATCCTCTTTCAGTACCTATAAAAATAACTTTAGAATTTTTATCTTCTTTCATTATTTTATTGGCAATTGCTATTCCTGGATTAATATGACCAGCTGTTCCAGCTGCTGCAATAATAACTTTCATAACTTTCTCCTTATGATTTTACACTTGCTCTTGATATATTCAATAAAACTCCCATTCCACACAGCAACAGGAATAATGCTGTTCCACCGGTAGCTAAAGAATGGTAATGGCATTCCTGTTGCAGGCATAGAAGATGTTACAACAGCAACATTAATTATAACTTGAATTCCAACCAATGCTGTTATTCCTATAGCTACTAAGCTTCCAAACATATCCGGTGCTCTCATTGCAATCAAAATTCCTCTCCAAATAAAAATTGCAAATAATATTAAAACAAGTGCACATCCTACAAATCCTAATTCTTCCCCTAATATAGAGAAAATAAAATCATTGTGTGGTTCTGGTATGTATAAATATTTTTGTTTACTATCTCCAAGGCCAGCGCCGAATAATCCTCCGCGAACCTATGGCATATAAACTTTGAATTACTTGCCAACCAGTATCTGTTGGATCTTGCCATGGATCTAAAAATGTAACAACTCTTTGTAATCTATATGGTGAAAATAAAATTAAAGCAATTACACCAGGGATTCCAACAGCTCCTCCTGTAACCAAAAAGTGCCAAAATTTACAACCTGCCATAATCATCATGATGGAACAAATTCCAATTATAACAACAGAAGCACTAAAATGTGGCTCTATAATTAGTAAGCCAATAATTGGAACTACCATGCATATATGCTTAATAAAACCTTTTCCATATAAAGGTAATTCATCTCTATTTTTTACTAAAATTCCTGCATAGAATATAATCATTAATAATTTTACTAATTCTGATGGTTGGAATGATAATGTTTCTGTGACATAAATCCATCTTTTTGCACCATTTACAGTTTTTCCTGCAACTAATACAAGAGCCAATAAAATGAATGCAATTACCCATGCATGTTTATAAAATTTTTGATAAAATCTATAATCTATTTTAGAAATAAATAGCATCGCTGCTACTCCTAAAATAGCAAATAAAAGTTGTTTTGAAAAATAAGAATAACTATCTCCACTTTCTGCTAATGCAGAAGGTGAACTTGCTGATAATACCATAACAAGCCCTATCGAAAGCAATAATAATATGGTAATTAGCAAAGTAAAATCAATTGGATTATTTATAAAACTTGAGAAACTTTTCTCTTTTCTTTTCTTCTTTGCCATGAATTATCTTTCCTTTCTTATTTTCTAGATTATCATTAATCCAAAAATACTTAAAGCCAGAGTAATTAGACTAAATACAATTACTACTTTACTTTCCTTCCAGCCTAGTAGTTCAAAATGATGATGTAATGGTGCCATTTTGAAAAATCTTTTTCCCGTTTTTTTAAAATAAATTACTTGTATTATAACAGAAATAGTTTCTAAAACAGGAATTAAAGCTATTATTAATAGTAATAATGGCATTTTTAAATATAATGCAATAGCTGAAATAACACCACCTAATAACAATGACCCTGTATCACCCATGAATACTTTTGCTGGATGTAAATTAAACATTAAAAATCCTAGCACACTGCCAACTACTATGCTACCAAATACAGATACTTCCTCTATACCCGCCATTGCTCCAATGACTGTTAGACATGTAATAATAATTGCCGATATACTAGAAGATAAACCATCTATTCCATCAGTTAAATTAATGGCATTTGTGGTTCCTAATATAACCATTATAGAAAATGGAATGTATAAAAAAATTGGTATATTAATATAAGTTTTTAAAAAAGGAATATAAGTATCTGTTCCTATATGTAAGCCCTGTACTAGATAAATTACATATATAACAGATACAATTAATAGACCTAGCATTTTATAACTTGGCTTTAATCCTTTTGTATTCTTCAAAACTAATTTTTTAAAATCATCAATAAACCCTATTGCTCCAAATCCAATTGTTAAAACTAGCATAGGTATTAATCTATTTGCCGTTTCTCTTTGCCCTTGCGCAGTTAGAAAAATATATGTTCCAGTTACTATAATTATCATAGTAACTATCATAATAATTCCACCCATTGTAGGTGTTCCTTGTTTTTTGAGATGTGACTGTGGTCCATCATCTCTTTCTATTTGTCCTACTTTTAACTTTTTCAATATTGGTATAATAATGAAACCTGCGATAATAGATGCTATAAACGCAATGATTAACATACTCGTTTCTACTTTCATCTTACCAAACCTTTCTACATTTGTAATAATTAACTTTCATTTATTATGTCATTTACTATAATTCTCTCATCATAAGGATATTTTACTCCATTTATTTCTTGATATGGTTCATGTCCTTTACCTGCCAAAACAATTATATCTCGTTTTGTTGCCATTTTAATAGCTTCTCTAATTGCTTCTGTTCTATCTACTATTACTTTGTATTTACCTTTTGTTTTTTTCATTCCTTCTTCAATTTGAGCAACAATTTTTTCTGGGTCCTCTGTTCTTGGATTATCAGAAGTAATAAAAGTAAAATCTGCTATTCTTCCTGATATTTCTCCCATAATTGGTCTTTTACCACTATCTCTATCTCCACCACAACCAAATACAGAAATCACTTTTCCTCTTGTATAGCTTTTTACAGCTTGTAAAATATTTTGCAAACTCTCTGGTGAGTGTGCATAATCTATCATAATTGGCAATTCTTTTTTATTATCTACTAATTCTGACCTACCCGGTACTCTAACTTCCATTAAGGCTTCTTTTACAGTCTCTGGAGAGATTCCAAGTTTTTGTGCTACACAAATGGCAGCTAATGAATTATATACACTAAATCTACCCGGTATTCCTGTTTTTACTCTTTCATTTTTATCTGTTATTTTTACTTTAAAATCAACATAGGAATTTGTAATAGTGATATCTTTTGCTAGCACATTAGCATAATTATCAATTCCATAAGTAGTTATATTACTATCTGGAAATAATTTTGGAATCTTTGCTCCGTGCAAATCATCTACATTTACTATTCCTGTTTTACACATTTCAAACAACTTTAATTTTGAATGGAAATAATCATCCATATCTGGATGCTCTTTTGGACTTATATGATCCTCTGAGAAATTTGTGAATAATACGATATCAAATTCACATCCATCTACTCTATGTAACTTTAAGCTTTGAGAAGATACTTCCATGACAACTACTTCTACTCCCTCTTTAGCCATTTGTGCAAAATCTCTTTGTAATTCTAAACTTTCTGGCGTAGTTCTATCACTATCTTTTATTTTCTTTCCATTACAATAAGTTGCAATTGTACCTATTAAGCCGACTTTTTTGCCTGCTTTTTCTAATATTTCTTTAATCATAAAGGTTGTTGTTGTTTTTCCTTTGGTTCCTGTCACACCAATTAATTTAAATTTTTTAGATGGATTTCCGTAAAAATTAGAAGAACAAATGGCTAATGCTTCTCTTGTATTTTTTGACATTACAATTGTAATGTCTTCTGGTATTGCTAATGATTTCAAATCACATCCTTCTTCTATCAAAACAGCAGTTGCCCCATTTTCTATAGCTGAATTTACATATTGATGTCCATCAGTTGCAAACCCCTTAATAGCTACAAATAAAAATCCATTTTTTATTTCTTTTGAATTGCTATCAAGTCCTTTTATTTCTATATCTAAATTACCTTTTACTTTTAATCCCTCTAAGCCAACTAACATTTCCTTTAATTTCATTTTTACTTTCATCCCTTCTTATACTCACTTTATTTTGTTACATTATATAACGAATTTATTATTTTGTATAGTTTTTTAGAAAAAAATTTCTCCTAATATATATTATT
This sequence comes from uncultured Clostridia bacterium, assembly GCA_947631385.1. Classification (GTDB taxonomy): domain Bacteria; phylum Bacillota; class Clostridia; order TANB77; family CAG-508; genus CAG-269. Next base: position 15,163 of record CANRLE010000012.1, read on the forward strand.
AGGAGATTTATTTTTTATTACCTATTTTAAACTCATTTCACAGTATTGGCAACGATAAATTTGTTTTTCTTTGTCTGTTAAAATAAATACTTGGTCTAACTCTTTTTCATTTGATGTAATACATCTTGGATTTTGACATTTTGCAATATTTACAATTTTTTCTGGTAAATTTACTTTGTATTTATTTACTAATTTATCGTCTTTTACAATGTTAATAGTTGCATTTGGTTCAATAAAACCAATTACATCCATATTAATTTTTATGTCTTTATCGATTTTTATTATATCTTTTCTTCCCATTTTTTTGCTTTTAGCATTTGTAATGATAGCAACAGAACAATCTAAGTCTTTTAATTTTAGTGCTTCATATATTTGCATTCCTTTTTTTGCACCAATATGGTCAATTACAATTCCATTTTTTATACTATCTATATTCATTATTCTACCTCCAATAATTTCATTATTAGTGCCATTCTAATATATTTTCCATATTCTACTTGTTTAAAATAGCAAGCTCTTTTATCATCATCTACATCTGTTGATATTTCATTAACTCTTGGCAATGGATGTAAAATGACCAAATCCTCTTTTGCCTTTTCTAATTTTTCTTTATTTAAAATATAATAATCTTTTAAACGAACATAATCATCTTCATTGAAAAATCTCTCTTTTTGTACTCTTGTCATATACAAAACATCTAATTGATCCATATATTCTTCAATATCGTTTGTTTCACAATATTCAATATTATTTTTATCTAAAATATTTCTTTTTATATATTCTGGAATTACAAGTTCTTTTGGTGAAATTAATACAAATCTTATATTTTTGTATCTTGACATAGCAGTAATTAGCGAATGTACTGTTCTTCCAAATTTTAAATCTCCGCATAACCCAATTGTTAAGTTATCTAATCTATTTTTTTCACAATGAATTGTTAATAAGTCTGTCAATGTTTGTGTTGGATGGTTGTGTCCCCCATCTCCTGCATTAATTATTGGTACTACTGATTTTAATGATGCAACTAATGGTGCTCCTTCTTTTGGATGTCTCATTGCTATAATATCACTATATGCTCCTACTACTCTAATTGTATCTGCTACACTTTCTCCTTTGGATACAGAGCTAGATGATGCTTCTGAAAATCCAATAACTTCTCCTCCTAGTGCTAGCATAGCTGATTCAAAGCTAAGTCTTGTTCTTGTACTTGGCTCAAAAAATAAAGTAGCTAATTGTTTACCATCACATTTATGAGCATATTTTTCTTTGTTGTTGATGATATCTTTAGCTACTTTTATTAGTTCATCGATTTCTTCTGTTGACAAATCTTTAATATCAATTACGTGTTTCATTTTTCCACCCTTCTTTCAAAATTTTTACTGTATATATTTTTATCAAAAAAGGTAGAATTTTGTCAAGTATTTTGAGATTTTTCTTATATAAAATTTTTAATATAAGGCTACACGAAATGAAGCTTCAAATCCTGCATGATCAATAAGAGCAAAACTTCTACAATTAACTCCATTGCCTTCATAACCAACAGAAACACCGCCTCCACGACTTCTACATGGCATAGTGTCATTTTCTGTAGTATGTTCTAATGTCCATTCCCACTCATTTCCTGCCAAATCATATATATTCATTTTCATAGTTTTATTAGATGCTCCTGTAGATAATAATATTTGAGAAGCTGATTTTGTCCCATTTATAGCACTCCAAGTATTACTTGAAAATTGTTTTGCGTTAGTACTATTAATTGGTATTTCTGTGTCATTATAATTTCCCCAATTTCCATTATTTAGATTAATATCTACTTTTGATACTCCTTTTTCCTCTAAAAACTTACATACCAAATCCCATTGTATTCCAAATAGCAAACTGGTTGTCCTATCACTATTTTCCGTTAATACTGATTTTGCTAATGACTGTGATTCACTACAAGTTACAAAGTTGTAAGGAATTGCATCTTTTTGAATAATTGCTTTAGGAGATGAAGTTGTTATACTAGTATGTTCATTTCTTCCTAAATTTAAATTATTTATACTTCCATCAATTCCTGTTTCATATCTTCCAATATAGAATCCGCCATTATTATATATACTTTGCAACATTCTATTTTTTAACTGATTATACTCTTCTGGTAAAGAAATTCCACAACCATTATACCATTCGTCAATATAGCTTTGTGATGAATTCCCTTGTGAATATGGAGATGCATATAATTTTAAATCTCTTTCAATACCTTCATAATCTTCATCATGAACTGTCATCTCGTATATAGATCTTGGTACTTGTATCCATACCCACTCATTATTATTTTTATCTTTTACTACTAATCCTTTTTCTATTGTATTTTCTCCAATTGTTTCAGATACGCAAAAATCTTTAGGAATATATGCTGTATCTCCATTTTTATCTTTATAAATTCCTTCTTGGTCATAGTATGGCGACCATTTTTCCCAGTCTAAATATACCGCTAATCGCCCATCAGTTTCATTTCTATAATAACCTTTGTAAGTGTTAATACTTTTAATAAAATCTTCTATATTATTAGTTTTTCCACTTTCGCTAGTATAAGTTGTTATTCCTTCTGGAATACTATTTGTTGTATCATTTACCTGTATCCACTTATATGTTTGTGTATCATCAGTACTTTTAATTACAAACTCATCTTCTCGTGTTTCATCATAATAATAGCCTTCTGGTATTTTTATATTATTAATATATCTTAAATTTACTGCTTCTTTATCAATATCATTTTTAGTATAATTAGTATAAAATATATCATTTTCTATTTTGATTCCTGCTACATAAAAAATGTTATGACTATCTTCATTAATGATATATAAATCTGTACAGCTGTTCACACTGTCTTTGTTCTTTTTAACTATTTCAAATTCCTTTCCATAGTTTAAAGTCAAATTATCTATAGCAGATAAATCAATTACAAAAAATTTACCAGTATCAACTTTCTCACTGATAACACCGGTTTTTTTTATTGCATTTATTGCATCACTATCAGTAAATTCCAAACTAGCTGGAATTTTTCCATTTTGTGCATAATAATTAGAAATTTTATCTTTTAAATTTGCAATGTCATTTTGCATATTTTCTAAATTTTTTATTCTTAAATTGTCTCTTATATTATAAACAATAGCATTTGTAAGTATTATTAATATAATAACTGTAATTGCTAAAGAAATTAAAGAAATTCCTTTTGCATTTTTTAATTTATATTTTATCATTTGCTCTCTCCTTACTTATTATCTATAATATACTATACTATTTATTTAAATTTATTTCAATACTTTTTTATTATTTTTAGTCATGCTTCAACATTAAATATTTTAAGGCATACACAATTCATATGTTGTTTTGATTATATATAATATATTCTATTTAGTGCAAATTGCTGTCCTTCCATTTCAGTTCCATAACCTGTCAAATATATATTAATCTCTCCAGCCTTAAAGCCAACAACTATCCATCCACATAACATATAAGGATCTGTTGAATCACGCCTATAAGGACTCATTGGAATATTTATATTATTATATATATCGGTATTTTCTGCATAAAATGTCTGTTCATTTATTACAAAAGCTACTTTCTTAGCATTTTTTATCTCAGGTATACTTATAATATTGTCTTTCCATGCTTTTACATCCATTTTAATGTCTAATTCTTTTCGTTTCCAGTTAGTCAAATTGGTTATGTCTGTCACATTTTGATTTATTTTTTCCTCTAAACTTGCTTTTTCTTCAGCAAGCTGTGTTTCTAAATTTTGTATTTTTTCCTCTAATTCTTTTTTTGTCTGATTTAATAATCTTTGCATTTCATCTGAAGTAAGACCCGTATCACCTCCAGTTGTGCCACCTGTTCCACCAGAGCTTCCTGAGGTACCCGTTCCTCCTGTTCCTACTGAACTTACTTGTCCTACTCCTGTTATTTCAAATGGATATCCATCTACATCTACTTTTAATGGAAAATCTTCAGTTTCAGGATTTTTTACTGTTCCTACATTAGGTATATTTCCTTTTAATTTTTCTAAACTTAATTTTCCATTTGTTTCATAACATCCTAATACTTCTACTTCAAGTTT
>CANRLE010000013.1 GCA_947631385.1 uncultured Clostridia bacterium
CCAACTTCATGCCCATGAAGATAGGCAAAAGCATTTTTTCGAATGTTATCTAACAAAGCAGAATCGTAAATAGTTCCTACAAATTTAATTCGTAAATCTTTATCAAAATTTGTTTTTTGCTTTAGTTCCTCATAAAAGCTATTCTTTTCAATATTAGTGATAATAACTAGGTTCTTTTTTGTATTAGATTTTATAAATTCTTTAAGCATAGTTTCATAATTATTTTCAGGAACAAATCTTCCAACAATTAAATAATACTCATTTGGTTTAATATCATTATCATCATACCAAATTTTGAGCTTTTCAGAGATATCTTTTTCATCAATATTATTTTCTTGCATATCAGAACCATATGGAATAAAAATCGTATTTAAATTATATTTTTGATATTTTTCATTCATATATTGTTCAATATTGACAGAATCACAAATTAATAAATCAGCATGTTTTGCCATTAATCTTTCAGATAATTTAAAATATTTTTTAATTAACCAATTCCATTTAGCTCTTTTCCATTCAAATCCATCTGGATTAATATAAAGTTTTATATTTAATTTGTGTAATCTATGTTTATATGGACCGATAAAAGCACCTATTGTAGTACCTAAAACATATACAATAGCATTTTTTATATTATTTTTTTTGATATACTTTATAGTTCTTTCTAAAGACATTAAATCATAATAAATAGCTTTAGCAGGACCAATATTAGGAACTTTCACATTAAAACATCTCGAATTATTATATTCAAACTCGTTATTATCCTTTGCTAAGCATGCTACATGATATTTTATATGTGAATTTATTTTTCTTGATGTTAGGTTTTCTACAAAAGTTTCAAATCCTCCATAATTTGCTGGAATTCCATTTGAACCTATGATAAAAACATGTTTTTCATCCACTTTTGCTAACTCCTTTTTTATTTTAAAATTTATTAAAAATAATAGATAATTTCATTTTAAAATTAGTATTATAATTATCAGTTTTAAAATTTTTATTTTTTAATAGCCATTTTTTAGCTTCTTTATCTTTTGGATAAGCAAGTAAAGCTTCAATAACCTTCCTTGAATTTTCAGTTAAATCTTTTTCATAACCTTTTTTCAATTCTTGGGCAATACTTACTCTCATTCTTACTTTATCGATAAAAGCAATTTTGAATTGCCTTTTAAATTTTTGTAATCCATTATCCTTATATCCGAGGACATTATTTTCATGTTGCCTATATTTTATATAGCTATTATTGTCAATTATAACATTTCCACCAATTGCGTAACATAATCTGGTAATCCATGAATCATGCATAATAATATAATCTGGTGTATAACTTTTAATTTTGTCACATAGATTTTTATTAAATACTTGAGTACAACCAGTTGCAAAATTTTTAATAATTTCTCCTTCAAAACAAAAATTACCAGTTACAGGTTGCGTTTTTATAGTATTTAGATTTTCATCTACAATGTTTAAAGCAGACAAATATAAAGAAGGTTGAGTTTCTTTTCCATGTAGCTTATTAATAGCTGAAATTAACTTTTCTGGTTGCCATACATCATCTTGGTCTGCAAAAGCATAATAATCAAAATCTCCAGATTTGTTAATTAAATCTAAAAAACTTCTAGCAGGTCCTATATTTTCTCCTTGATAGTAATTTATATTTGAGTGTGATTTAGCTATATCTTGTATGATGTCAACAGTTTTATCAGTTGAACCATCATCTCGTATTAATAAAAAGATATCTACATCTCTTTGTTGTAAAATACTTTGTATTTGTTCTTTAATATATTTTTCACCGTTATAGGTGGATAATAATACTTGTATTTTATTCATTTCTAACTCTCCTAATATAGATGTATTATATATTGTAATGGTTATAATGTCAAATAGAAAAATTTACTAAACTATGGAAAAAAAATACAATCTATGATACAATAAAAAAGCAATAAAGAAAAGGAGAAAAGAGTATGGGATTTTTTGATAAATTAAAACAAGGAATGAATAAGACAAAAAGTTCATTTGATGAAAAAATAAGTAATGTATTTCGTAGTTTTAGAAAAATAGACGAAGAATTTTTAGAAGAATTAGAAGAAATATTAATAATGTCTGATATAGGAATGGGAACATCTGTAAAAATTATAGGGCATCTACGAGAAAGAATAAAAAAAGAAAAAATTCAAGATGAAGAAGAAGTAAAACAAGCATTACGCGAAGAAATGCAAAAAATATTGGAAGTAGAAAACAAAGAATTGCATTTGACAACTAAACCATCTGTTATTTTAGTAATTGGAGTAAATGGAGTAGGAAAAACAACATCAATTGGAAAAATAGCAAACCGATTAGTAATGGATGGAAAGAAAGTTGTAGTAGCAGCTGCTGATACATTTAGAGCGGCAGCAGTAGAACAATTAGAAATATGGGCAAAAAGGGCAGGAGCTGATATTGTTAAAAGAGATGAGGGAGTAGACCCTGCATCAGTTGTTTATGATGCAATAAAAATTGCAAGAGAAAAACAAGCAGATGTGTTAATTGTAGATACAGCTGGAAGATTGCATAATAAAAAATATTTGATGGATGAATTGAATAAAATCCAAAAAGTAATTAACAAAGAAATGCAAGAAGCTGATAAGGAAGTATTATTAGTAATAGATGGAACAACAGGACAAAATGCTATTTCACAGGTAAAGGCTTTTAAAGAAGAAGCAGATATTACTGGACTAGTTTTAACTAAACTAGATGGAACAGCAAAAGGTGGAGTAGTAATTGGAATTGTTGAAGAAAACAAAATTCCTGTAAAGTTTATTGGTGTAGGAGAAAAAATCGATGATATGGAAATTTTTGATGCAAATGACTTTGTAAAAGCAATTATATAAATAGGGAGGAAAGTTCGTGGAAGGAAAAAAACAAGATACGGCAAAACGAAACAGAATGTTAATAGTCTTACTATTCATAGCTATATTTATAGCGATAAGTTATATTCAGTTGAGAGGAAGCTTTTTAGAATATCAAGAATTAGGAGAACAATATACAGATGTATTTTATACAAATCTTACTTATAAATATACTATTATGGCAATTAATTTTGTTTTTCTATATTTAGTTATATACTTTACAAATAGGGGAATAAAAAAAGGATTAAAGCCATTTTTTGTAAATGAAAATAAGCCGATGCCAAAATTATTAAATAAATCATTAGCATTAGTAATATCAGCAATTACAAGCATTATTGTAGCATCTGTTTTGATGCAGAAAATAATGCTAATCATAAATAGCACGTCATTTGGTATACCAGATCCAATTTTTGGTTTAGACATTTCTTATTATATATTCCAAAAACCAGTAATAGAGGCATTTGTATTATACTTTACAGTTTTATTTGTTGGGCTATCTATTTATATGGCATTATACTATGTAATTATATTTAATAGATTTTTTGATGGAATTGATGGCAAAATGTTCAAGGAAAGCTTATTCATGAAAAAACTAATGAGAAATATTATGCTAGTAATTATAGGAATTGCTCTTATGACTATTTTAAACGCACAAAATACAATGTATGGAACTTTAATAACAATTAATGATAGCATTGACATTATAGGTGCGGGAATGATAGAAACAACCATACAACTATGGGGATATATTATTTTTGCATTTGTAATTATAATATTTGCTTATAGAGCTATAAAGAATTTTAAAAAACAAAATACTAGTAGAGTACTCAAAAATTTAGCAGTAATACCAGGATATTTAGTTGTATTATTCTTAATAATGCTAATAGCAGATTTATTATTTGTAAATTCAAATGAATTAGATAAAGAAAAAGAATATATAGCAGAAAACATTAATAATACCAAAAATGCTTATAATATTAATATAGAAGAAGTGAACTTAGAAAATTCAGGAACGATAACAAGTAAAGAAGTACAAGAAAATGATAATGTCATTCAAAATATTCCAATTGTATCTCAAGATGCAGTATTAAAAACTTTAGAAGACAGTCAAACAGGAACAGGATACTTTTCTTATAGAAATGCAAATTTAGCCAAGTATAAAATTAATGGAAAAGATGAAGTAGTATATATAGCACCAAGAGAAATAAAAAATACTGGAAGAACTTACAACAATAAAACATATGAATATACTCATGGCATGGGTCAAATCATAGTATCTGCCACGGAAAATTTAGAAACAGGGAATGTGCAATATATACAAAAAGAAATTGAAGGAGAAGACGAAAAAATACAAGTAGAACAACCTCGCATTTATTTTGGACTACAAACAGAAGGAATTGTAGCAACAAATGCTAAAAATAAAAAAGAATATGATTATACAGATGAAAATGGAACAGATCATATTTCAAACTATCAGGGTAAAGCAGGATTACAATTAGGATTTTTTGATCGCTTGATTTTAGGAATTACAAAAGGTGACATTAATTTAGCTTTTAGTAATGAAATTACAGAAGAAAGTAAAATTCTAATTAATAGAAATGTTATCACCAGAGCAAAAAAAGCATTGCCATATTTAATTTATGATGAAAATCCATATACAGTTATAACAGATGAAGGAAAAATAGTATGGGTTATTGATGCTTACACAGTATCTGGCAATTATCCTTATTCACAGTTTACAAATATTATACATGATGGTATGAGGGAAAATATCAATTATATTAGAAATTCTGTAAAAGTAATTGTAGATGCATATGATGGAGACATAACTTATTATATAACAGATAGAACAGATCCAATTGCGATGGCATATAGACATATATATCATACTCTATTTGCAGATTTAAATGAAACGATTCCAGAAGACATTGCAAGTCATTTAGTATATCCTAAATTTTTATATAATATACAATCAGACATATTAAAAGTATATCATAATGTAAAACCAGATGTATTATATAGAGCAGACGATTTATGGGACATTGCCAAATATAATAGTATAAAATCATCTAAATCAACAGGAACATATATGAATCCATATTATACAATGTTAAAAACGCCAGAAGGAGAAAAATTTGGATTAGTTCAAATATATACACCTAATGAAAAGCAAAATGTAATTTCTTATTTAGTAGGAAACTTAGAAGGAACAAATAACAAATTAAAATTATATAAATTTTCAGCAGATAGCAATATGGTAGGTCCTATGCAGTTAGATAAGCAAACAGAAGAAGATGATGTAATATCAACTGAATTAGAATCGTTAAATACAACAGGAACCAGATTAACAAAACAAATGTTAATTGTGCCAGTTAATAACACCTTATTGTATGTAGAACCAATATATCAAACACTATTAAATGAATCGGATATACCAATGCTAAGAAAAGTAATTGTAGCTTCTGGAAACAAAGTGGCAATTGGTGATACTTTAGAAGTTGCACTTGAAAATTTACTTTCTCAAAATGCTGTAGATATAGAAGTCGAAAATACAGAAGATATTGAAGGTTTAATTGAAACCATCATAAAAGCAAATAAAAATCTAGATGATTCTATGAACAACAAAGACTGGGAAATGATGGGAAAAGATGTGCAAAAATTACAGGAATTAATTAATTCACTAGAAACATTGAAAAAAGAAGAGGATAAGAAAAAGAAAGAAACAAGTGAGAATATTGATAATACAATAAATACTACTAATACAAATTCAGTTGAAGAGGAATAAATTGAAATAAAAAAATCCACTATAATATTAAAAAGGTGGATTTTTTTATGTGTTTAAAAAAGAAAAAAATAAATTTGTTAGAAAAGTCAATAAAAAAGTTGAGTGATAATTTAGAAAAAAGTAATTATATAGAATGGGCATATTTATTGCGGAAATAAAAAAGAAATTATTGTGAGAAATTTAATTGCCGGTATTTTTAGAGGGGTAGGAATAGGTATAGGAGTTACAGTAATTACAGCAGTATTAGTGATATTATTACAAAAAATTGTAACATTAAATATTCCAGTTATTGGAGAATATATTGCAGATATTGTAGAAATTGTAGAAAAAAGTAGATAATAAATTTGTTCTCTTGCAAAACAAAAAAATACTATGATATAATAAGCTAAATAATAAATAGAAAGAGAGGAAGGAAAATGAATCCAATCGTATTAACAAACCCATTAATTCAGCACAAATTATCAATTATTAGAAACAAAAAAACAGGAACCAAAGAATTTAGAGAAATTATAGGAGAAATAGCTACATTTTTATGCTATGAGGCAATGTCAGATGCAGAATTAGAAGAAGTTGAAATTGAAACACCAATAGGAAAAACAAAAGCAAAGCAATTAAATGAAAACAAATATGCATTTGTACCAATTTTAAGAGCAGGGACAGGAATGTTGGACGGATTAATCAATGCAATTCCAAATGCAAAAATAGGACATGTAGGATTATACAGAGATGAAGAAACATTAAAACCAGTTCGTTATTACTATAAAATGCCAAAAGATATTGCTAATCGTGAAGTAATTGTATTAGATCCAATGCTTGCAACTGGTGGGTCAGCCTCAGATACAATAACAATGTTAAAAGAAGATGGAGTTAAAAAAATCAAATTTTTATGTATTATATCAGCACCAGAAGGAATAGAAAGATTACAAAAAGAACATCCAGATGTTGAAATATACACAGCTTCTATTGATGAAAAACTAAATGAAATAGGATACATTGTACCGGGGTTAGGAGATGCAGGAGATAGAATTTTTGGAACAAAATAAAGAAAATTGCCAAATTGAATTTAATTCTTTTTGGCAATTTCTAGTTTAGATTTAATTATCTACAGTTGTTATTATTTTGTTTTTCATTGTTATTGTTTTGGTTGTTATTGTTGTTTTTATTATTGTTGTTGTTCTTATTATTATTCTTATCTGACATTGAAATCCACCTCCACTTCAGTTCTCAAAAATAGTTTAACCGATTAAATTTAAAAATATACAATAGATATTTGTCTTTTTTTTACATTTGATATATAATGTGAATATAATAAGGTGGAGGCAGAAAAATGAGTTTTAAAAATAAAAAATTAGAAGAATTTAATGAATACATAAAATTTAGAAAAGTGGCTATTATAGGATTAGGAGTTAGTAACATTCCATTATTAGATTATATGTATAGTAAAAATGCAAAAGTAGTAGTTTTTGACGAAAGAGACATTGAAGCTATACCAAAACAAATTATGGATAAAATTACAAATTATGGATTTCAATTCTATTTAGGAAAAAATTGTTTACAAAACTTAATAGGATTTGATATTATTTTTCGTTCACCAAGTTGTTTGCCAACAAAGCCAGAATTGCAAGAAGAGGAAAAAAGAGGAGCAATTGTTACTACAGAAATTGAAATGTTAATGAAAATGTGTCCATGCAAAATAATAGGAGTAACGGGAAGTGATGGTAAGACTACAACAACGAGCTTAATTAATAGTATTTTACAAAAAGCTGGATATCATACTTATTTAGGAGGAAACATTGGAACACCTCTATTTACAAAGCTTTCAGACATGCAACCAGAAGATATAGTTGTTTTGGAATTAAGTAGTTTTCAATTAATGGGAATGGAAATTAGTCCTCACATTGCAGTTATTACTAATATAACACCAAATCATTTAAATATTCATAAAGACTATGAAGAATATATAGAATCAAAGAAAAATATTTTCAAATATCAAAAAGAAGAAGATATTTTAGTTTTAAATTATGATAACGACATTACAAGAAATTGTGCGAAAGAAGCAAATGGAAAAGTAATTTTCTTTAGTAGTAAGGAAAAATTAGATAATGGATTTATTGTAGATGGAAAAATAATTAAAGAATGTGAAGATAGAATAAGAAAACATATTTTTAATGGTGAAGAGGCAATATTAAGAGGAAATCATAATTTAGAAAATATTGCTACTGCCATAGCGGCAACAAATACATTAGTATCTCTAGAAGATGCAACAAAAGCTATTAAAGAATTCAAACCAGTAGAACATAGAATTGAATTTATAAAAGAAATCAACAAAGTAAAATGGTATAATGATTCTGCTAGTTCTTCTCCTACTAGAACATTATCAGGATTAAATGCTTTTGATGAAAAAATTGTATTAATTGCTGGTGGATATGATAAAAATTTAGATTATACACCAATAGCTAAGCCAATTGTAGAAAAAGTAAGAACTCTTATTCTAATAGGTCAAACAGCAGGAAAAATTTTTGATGTAGTAAAACAAGAATTAGAAACACAACACAAGAAACTTGATATTTTTATGTGCGAAAACTTAGATGAAACAGTAGTCTTAGCAAAAAAAGTTGCACAACCACGGAGATGTTGTTTTATTTTCTCCTGCAAGTGCAAGTTTTGATATGTTTAAAGATTTTGCAGACAGAGGAAATCAATTTAAAAATCTTGTCAATAATATGAACTAAATTTAATTTGGTACATATAATATACAAAAATATTAAGGAGGTTATTATATGTATCAAGAAACTTATGATGAGTACATAAGGAGTATTTTAGGATATCCAAACTATAATCAAAATATTTATGAAAATAATTATAATATGACAAATTATAGAAATATGGAGCAAAACGCAGAACTAGAATCATGTTATCCTGAAATATATAAAGTTGTATATCCAATGGTAACAAAGGCTTGTGCTAATAATACAAAGCCAGTAACATCAACATTAGTAGATGAATTAACAAATGAGATTTATTTAGCAGTTGAAAATGAAAACACAAATAATGTAAAAAGAGAACCAATTAGAGAGAATAGAGGGGAAGATAGGCAATTTAGAAATAGAGGATTACAAGACTTAATTAGGATTTTATTAATTAGAGAATTATTAGGAAGACCAGGAAACTTTCCACCAAATCGCCCACCACTTATGCCACCAAGACCACCTATGAGACCACCATTTCCGGGAGGTCCGGGACCGGGAAGACCACCAATAATGCCAAGAGACAACTAAAATTCCAATTTTTTCAAGCATATATATTTTTTAATTGTAAAAAATAAAATTGAGAATTTTGTTGAAAGGTGGTAGAAGTATGAAAGTAAAAGATTGTATGTGTAATGATGTGTGTTGTGTAAAGCCAAACACTACTTTAAATCAGGTAGCTAAATTAATGAGCGAAAATCATGTTGGATGTATTCCTGTATGTGATGATAGTAACCAAATTTGTGGAATTGTAACAGATAGAGATATATTACTTCGAGCAGTAGCTTGTGAAAAAGATACAAAAAATTGTGCTGTTAGTGATATAATGACAACAAATGTATGCACTTGTGCAGAAGAAGATGACATGTCAAATGCAGAAAATAAAATGTCACAAAATCAAGTTAGAAGATTACCAGTATGTGACAGCAATAATAGAGTAGTAGGTATTTTAACATTAGGAGATTTAGCACAAAATAACACAGACTTAGGAAAGCAACAAGTATGCAATACCCTAGAAGGTATTTGTGATTGTAACCAATCTCAAAATGCTCAATAATTAGAAAATAGAAAGAACGGAATGGATAATATTCCGTTCTTTTACATAGAATAAAATAGGGAGGATGGAAATGATAATTGATGTTGCTTATTGGACAAGAGTGTTAAAAAATATTTTATATGTTGTTTTACTTTTATTAGGGCTATATATTTCATTAAAACTCTCTATTTTTTATATGCCTTTTTTAGTTGCATTTATTATATCTCTAATTATAGAGCCATGCATACAATGGGTCATGAAAAAGACTAAATTAACAAGAAGAACAAGTTCTATTATAATTTTTTTCATAGCATCAGTTGTAATTATAGGGAGTTTAGCATGGCTTTTGATAACATTATTTTCTGAATCTTCTAGCTTATTACAAGGATTAAATGATTATTTTGATAAAGCATATGCACAAATTCAAGATGTTATTAAAAATTTTCAATTTGACAAAATTCATTTATCTGATGAAATTTTAAACGTAATTCAAAATTCAACTGGTGATTTATTAGAAACAGCTTCTAATTGGATTAAAAATGCATTAACAGGATTAATCAATTTTGTAACAGGATTACCTTCTATTGCAATTTGTATAGGTATAACAGTAGTTGCACTATATTTTATATGTGTTGATAAAATATATATTTTAGACCAGATTGAATATCACTTACCAAAAATATGGGTAAAAAAAATAGGCTCTCATTTAAAAGACTTAATTCAAACATTAGGAGGTTATTTAAAAGCAGAGGCAAGTTTAATTTTAATATCTTTTATCATTTCTTTAATAGGGCTTTACATCTTACAATTTATGGGATTTTCTATAAAATATCCATTACTAATGGCATTATTCATTGGATTTGTTGATGCACTTCCAATTCTTGGTTCAGGGACTGTTATGATACCATGGGCAATTATTTGTGCGATTAATGGAGATATCAATTTAGGAATTGCAATTATTGTTTTGCTAATTATAATGTCAGTAGTAAGGCAAATACTAGAACCTAAATTAGTCAGTAAGAACATAGGAGTTCATCCTATTTTTACTTTAATTGCAATGTATACAGGATTTAAAGTAATAGGAATTATTGGATTACTAATTGGTCCAATTGTATTAATTATATTTAAAAATATTTTTGCAAGCTTAATTGATCAGGGAGTATTTAAAACGATATTTGATAAAAAATAGAATGGGATTATTCCCATTCTATTGTAGCAGGTGGTTTAGAAGTAATATCATACACAACACGATTAACATGATTTACTTCATTTACAATACGAGAAGAAACTCTTTCTAAAATATCATATGGTATTTTGCTCCAAACACCTGTCATAAAATCAGTTGTTTCAACTGCACGAAGAGCTATTGTATAGTCATATGTCCTTTCATCACCCATAACACCAACTGATTTTAAATTGGTTAATACTGCAAAATATTGGTTAATGCTTTTGTGAAGACCAGCATTTGCAATTTCTTCTCTAAATATACTATCAGCATCTTTTAAAATAGTTAGTTTATCATCTGTAATATCACCAATTATCCTTATAGCTAGACCTGGTCCGGGAAAAGGTTGGCGATAAACTAAATTTTCTGGAATACCTAATTCTAAACCAGTTTTTCTAACTTCATCTTTAAATAAATCTCGTAAAGGTTCTACAATTTCTTTAAAATCTACATAGTCTGGTAGACCACCAACATTATGATGACTTTTTATAACAGAACTTTTACCTAATCCACTTTCTATTACATCAGGGTAAATAGTACCTTGTACTAGAAAATCAACAGTTCCAATTTTTTTTGCTTCTTCTTCAAAAACACGAATAAATTCTTCACCGATTATTTTCCTTTTAGTTTCTGGATCAGTAACACCTTTTAATTTAGATAAAAATCTATCTTTTGCATTAACTCTTATTAAATTAATATCAAATTGATTTCTAAAGACTTCTTCTACTTCATCACCTTCATTTTTACGAAGAAGACCATGATCTACAAAAATACATGTTAAATTTTTTCCAATAGCTTTAGAAAGTAAAACTGCAGCAACAGAAGAATCAACACCACCAGATAAGGCACATAAAGCCTTTTTGTCGCCAATTTTTTCTTTTAGTTTTTTGATACTTTCTTGTGCAAAAGAATTAATAATCCAATCTCCTTTGCAATTACAAATGTTAAACAAAAAGTTTTTAATTACTTGAATTCCATTTATAGAATTATTTACTTCAGGATGAAATTGAATTCCATATAGCTTTTTATCAGGATTTTCCATTGCAGCATTTGGACAAGATGATGTAGAACCTATATTGTGAAATCCTTCTGGAACTACTTCAACATAATCAGTATGACTCATTAAGAATCCATTTGTATTATTAAAGCCTTGCAAAAGAGGGGAAGAGTTGTCAATAGTTACTTCTGTTGTACCATATTCACGTTTGTTTGCTCTAGCTACTTGTCCACCTAATGTATGTGTCATTAATTGCATACCATAACAAATACCAAGTACTGGTATTCCTAATTCGAATATGTCTTTACTGCATTTTGGAGCATCATTTCCGTAAACACTTGCTGGACCTCCTGTAAATATAATTCCTTTTGGTTGCTTTTCTTTTATTTTTTCAATTGATATATTGTAAGGAACTACTTCAGAATAAACATTGCATTCTCTAACACGTCTTGCTATTAATTGATTGTATTGACCACCAAAGTCTAATATTAAGATTAATTCATTTTTCATAATTATTATCTTTCCTTTCTAATTTTCTATATTTTATCATAAATAAATAAATTTTGTAACCTATCTTTGAGTTCCTTCTGTACGTTTTCTCATATCGTTAATAGAATTAGTATATGGAAATCTAGTTGTTTGAGATTGCTTCTCCATATCCATTAGGATATTATCTATAATATTTTGAGGTAATCTTTGATTTTCTAAGATTTTTCTAATAGTATCTTTGGGAAGCACAATATTTGCATTCTTTTTTTCTATATCTTGTAAACGTTGTATTAACATATCAGCTAAACATGTTGTTTCATCAGCTTTTAAAAGCTTTTCTCTAAAATTGTCAATTAGATATTTTCTATTAACAAATGCAATATTTTCATTTACACGTGAATGGGTTGAAGAAACAGCAACTAATTCAGGAGAATGATATTCAGCAAAAATTGGGAGATATTCATCTAAACTATATGTATAAGTTTGAGTATGTTCTACACCATCTTCAGATTTCCAAGTATTAATATTTTCATAAGTTTCTTTTAATTGTACTATTTTAAGAGCAGCTTCTAATTTCCTTTTTAACTTTTTGTCTTCATTTGATAAACTTTCTATTGGCGTATATAATAACCTATTTCGTACTGCAATTGTTGTACTATCTAATATATTAATAGCATCTCTAAATATTTTTTCATAATTGGCATCAGATTTATCATAGTTTTTTAATTCGAAGAAATGAGAAATGTCAAATTGCTTATAAAGACTATGGTCTGACCTACCAATTTTAGAATCTTTAAATCTTGAATAGGTTTGAAATTGAATTTCAATTTTTCTGTTATCTGGTGTTAATAAAATAGCATAAATAGCACAATAACCATTCTTTTTAAATCTTTCTTTAATAGAAAGTAATTTTGCATTTAAAAGGTCTCTTATAGCATTTTCTTTTGTAAAGTTTTTATCTTTTAAAATATTAGGTATACTTACTCTTAATACCTGAAAACCATATTTGTCAAACACACGATTTTTTAATTCATCAAGCAAAGAATGTAATTCGTCTTGGTATTTAGAATGTTGATCATCTGTTAAGTCTTCTTCAAAATCATTATTTTTTATATGAAATGTATATTCTTGAATAGCTTCTTCAAGTAGTTTTGAAAAAGAAGTTCCGTAAATCATCTTTATTTTGTGGTTTGAATAAAGGTCCATTATATTCTTCAGAGCATTCACTAAAAGTACATCTTTGTAAAATATCTAAAAGCTCTATTTTAATTTGTAAATATTGTTCCTGAGTAAAATCCATGAAGAAATATGGATCATCAATAAAGTTTTTTAAAGAATGGTAATAAGATAGGTGTACATTTTTATCTCTTCGATATTGTATTAAATCTCTAATATTTTTAGCAGTTTTATCATCTGCAGCATTATACAAACTTTCTAATTCATCAATATGAAATGTATCTAATACATTTTTTAATACAATGGTAATAGCAAAATAATCATCAGAAGTTTTATCTAAATTAAAATTATTTTCTAAATCCTCATATGTAATTCCTTTTTCTAGGTCAGAAGGTACTATATTATCAAGGGAATTGTGTAATTCTTTATTATAATTTTCTGTTGCGCTACCTAGACTTTTTACTCTACCAGGTAAATAAATATCAAATTCTCCAAAATCATTTTTTATAGTTGTATAAGTAGCTGTTTGGATGTCTTCATTATTTTGCATATTTTTTTTATGTTGCATATATTTGTCTAATGTATGGTAAAATTGCTTTTTGATATATTTTACTTCTAATTTAAGATCCTTTGGATCTTTTTCTGTTTTAATAAATTTTAGAAATTCATTAGGATATCTTTTTGCAATAATTATTTTTAGTTTTTCTATTTCTTCTAATTTTTCTTTTTGACCTTTGTATTTTTCAGGATGTTCCATATAGTCAATAAATGTATTTTTAATGTATTCTTCAAAATTTTTTAATACTTCATTATTAATAGGAAAACTAATTAAAGAAGATACTTCTTCTGGAAAATTAGTTTTTACAGTATTTTTTAATTTTTCCTGCATATTAGTTGATATTCGTAAATCATTTTCTATTTCTTTTAGAAGTCCATATAGATCGAATAATGATGAGGAATTGAATTCGTTAATTAAATCTTCATCGTGTGATGGTATAATTTTAACTTCTTCATCTAAATATTTTTTAAATTCATTTCTTGTTTTTAATTTGTAAGCCATAAAATCACCTCATATTAATTATAACATAATTCTATATAAATTGAAATAGTTGTTAATTTTGAATTTTATTTTGCACCACACCATATATCAAAAATACAATATGTATCTTGTTCATTTCGTTCAAAAAGAACTTGTAACTTAAAAAAATGTGCCGCTTTCACGAAAAAAATAAATAAATTATTTTTCCGTGAACATCCCTCATTTTTTTAATAACAAGTTCTATTTTTCTCGAAATTCAAGCGATACATATTGCATTTTTGATATATGGTGTGGTGCAAAATAAAATTCAAAATTATCAATATATTGACATTCAAGAAAAATGTTTATATAATAGTTAAATACGAGGAGAAATATGATGAAAGAAATAGAATTATTAGCGCCAGCAGGTTCATTTGAAAAAGCAAAAATTGCATTCTTATATGGAGCAGATGCAATATATTGTGGTACATCATCATTATCATTAAGAACAAGAGCAGATATGAAAGATGATGATTTAGAAAAAACAATAAAATATGCACATGAAAAAGGAAAAAAAGTATATGTAACACTAAACATATTTGCATGGGATGAAAAGTATGAAGAAATTATAGAAATGGCAAAAAAACTAGAAGAATTAAAGCCAGATGGTATTATTGCAGCAGATGTAGGAGTAATAGATGCCTTAAAACAGTATGCACCATCTATACCAATTAATATTAGCACACAAGCAAATATTATTAGTTTACAAGACTGCAATTTCTGGTATAAAAATGGGGCAAAAAGAGTCATTATGGCAAGAGAAATGAATAAAGAACAATTAAAATACATAATGGAGAACAAACCAAAAGATTTAGAAGTAGAAATCTTTATTCATGGAGCTATTTGTTTTGCGTTTTCTGGAAGATGTTTTTTAAGTGATTTCTTATCTTGTAGAAGTGCTAATTTAGGTGATTGTGCTCAAAGTTGTAGGTGGTCATACAATTTATATGCTGAAGAAAAGAACAATCCAGGAGAAATGATGCCAATAGAAATAAGCGAATATGGAACTAGTATTTTTTCTTCTAAAGATTTATGCTTAATAAAAGAATTACCAGAAATTATAGAAATGGGAATTGACAGCCTAAAAATTGAAGGAAGATTAAAGACAGAATATTATATAGCAAGTGTTGTAAATAGTTATAGAAATGCAATTGATGATTATAAATCAAATCCTGAAAAATTTGATTATACTAAATATTTAAAAGAATTAGAGAAGGTAAAAACAAGAGGATTAACATCATTCTACTTTAATGATAGGAATAATAAAGATATTCAAGAGTATAGTGGAAGACAATATAATGAAAATTATGAATTTGGTGGCAAAGTAGTAGAATATAATCAGGAAAAATCAACGATTGAAATAAAAAATAAATTACAAGTAAGCGATATATTAGAAATTATAATTCCAAATCAAATCGAACCATATGAATTTACAATAGAAAAATTGTGGGATGAAGAAACAGATGAGGATATTAAAGAAATTAGTCCAGGGGTAAAAGGTCAAAAAGTAAAAATGAAATTGCCAATTAAATGTGAAAAAGATTGGATATTAAGAAGGAAAAAATAAGGTTAAAAAAGAGCTACACTATAAAGTGTAGCTCTCATCTCCTCGATATGCTTAAAAGGAGATTAATCAAAAGGATAAATCCTATTGATGTAATTCCAATATACAACAAAAACTATACCTTGTCAATAACTTCAAGCTAAATTTTGATATAAACTAGGTGCATAACTATTTTAGCAAAATAGTAATATAAAATCCGCAACACACAACATAAAAAACTAAGAAGAACTTCGGTAACAGAAGATAAACTAGGGAGTAAAACAAAAATAGAACCAATAGTAAACCCAATAATGCTATAAAAAGTTGGAGCGTAATAGTTATCTAACAAATACTTAGTTAAGTTCATAAAACAAAATCCACCAATAATTAAACCAATAGATAAAGGCAACAATACTGGAAAATATAAATTAGAAATTGATGCTAAGTAAATATCATAAATACCTAAAAGCATCAAAATAATTGTACTGCTAACACCAGGAACAATAACACCGATAGACATGCAAAATCCACATATAACAAAATAAAGAAAATTAATATTTTGTAAAGATGGTGGAATTAAATAGTTTTCTAAAAAGATGCAACCAATTCCAATTAAAAGAGCTAATGAAAAAAATAATAAGTAAGACAACTTAAAGGTTGTTTTTTTATTTGCTTCTCTAATTAAAGAGGGAAGGCTTCCTAAAATTAATCCAATAAAAATAGATTTTGTTTGTATGGGAAAGTGATATAGGCTATAATTTAATCCTTTGCTAAATAACAAAATTCCTAAAGTGGCACCTATGGCAATAGGAAATAAAAATTTTATATTTTGTCTAATATTTTTAAAGAAGTTTAAAATACTATCTAAAAGTTTTTCGTAAATTCCAAAAATAACGCAAAACACACCGCTACTAATTCCGGGTAAAATAGCACCAGAACCAATTGCAATTCCTTTTAAGACATCTAACAAAAATACTTTCATGTATAACACCTCTTTTAACTATATGAGAGATGAGGAAGATTATACTGACCTTTCAGTCTATTCGCTTTTTTTATTTGTTTGTGATATAATGACCACATAATTTATACAAGGAGAAAGAAATGAGTAAAAGGCATGAACATGTAAAAATAAATGATTTAAAAGATATGTTGAAAAAATCAGGAGCAAAATTTGGAAATCAAATTGCTTATCAAATAAGAATAGCTGAAAATTCTTATGAATATATAACACATAAAGAAGTTAGAGAAAAAATTAATGCATTAGGTACAGCTTTTATTGATATGGGTTTAAAAGGAAAGAGAGTTGCAGTTATTGGAGAAAATAGATATGAATGGGAAATAGCTTATTTAGCAATTGTTTGTGGAGTAGGTATTGTAGTTCCGCTAGATAAATCTTTACCAGAAAATGAGTTGAAAAATTTATTAGAGCGTTCTGGAGTAGAGGCTATTGTTTATAGTAAAAAATATGAAACTGTATTGGAAGATGCTAAAAAAGAAGGAATAGGAAAATTAAAGCATTTAATATGTATGGATTCAGAAGAACATAAGAATGGAATTTATTCGGAAAAAGAGTTGATTGAAAGAGGAATTAAATTAATTCAGCAAGGAAATAAAGAATATTTAGAAGCAAAAATTGACCCTAAAGAAATGAGCATAATGTTATTTACTTCTGGAACAACTTCTGCTTCCAAGATTGTTGCACTATCTCATTACAATATTTGTTCTAATTTAATGGATATTGCTTCTATTTTAGATATAGATGAAAATGATGTATTTCTATCTTTTCTTCCACTGCATCATGTATTTGAATGTACAGTTGGTTTTTTATTTGCTTTATATACAGGAGCGAAAACAGTATTTGCTGATGGCATTAGATATATTCCAGATAATATGAAAGAATATAAAGTTTCTGTTATGGCATCTGTGCCAGCAATTTATGAAGGTATCTTTAAAATAATTTTAAGGCAAATAGAAAAAGAAGGCAAATTAGAAGAATTTATACAAAAGCAAGAACAATATAGAAATAGCTCTATGGAGAAGAAAAAAGAGGTATTTCATGAAGTTCATGAGATGTTGGGTAATAATGTTAAACTATTAATTAGTGGAGCTGCTAGCTTAGATGCTAGAATAGAAGAAAATTATAGGTTAATGGGATTTAATTTGGTTCAAGGATATGGATTAACTGAAACATCACCAGTTGTTGCTATTGGGACGAATGAACATCATAAAGTTGGTTCGATTGGAAAAACTGTACCAAGTGTAAAAGCAAAAATTGTAAATCCAGATACACAAGGAGTAGGCGAATTAGTTATACAAGGACCTAATGTAATGATTGAGTATTTTGAAAATAAAGTAGAAACAAGAAAAGCTATAGTAGATGGATGGTTTTATACTGGGGATTTAGCAAGAATTGATGAAGAAGGTTATATTTTTATCTGTGGAAGAAAGAAAAGCGTTATTGTATTGAAAAACGGGAAAAACATTTTTCCAGAAGAAATGGAAAATTTGATTAATAGAATTGAAGGAATTGAAGAGTCTTTTGTGTTTGGTAAGCAAATGTCAGAAGATAAAAATGATATTAAAATATTTGCTAAACTTGTTTATAATAAAGACATTGTGGAAGAAGCTTACAAAGTAACTGAACAAGAAGAAATTTATCAGGCAATGAAGCAGAAAATCAAAGAAATTAATCAAACAATGCCACATTATAAAGCAATTAGAGGTATTATTTTAACTCAAGAACCACTAATTAAAACAACAACAAATAAGATAAAAAGACAAAGTAATTTAGAAAAAATTGAAAAAGAGGAAACAACATGGAATTGCAAAATTTAACGACAAAATTTATAGGTAGAAAAATTTTCTATTATCCTAAAATTGATTCAACTCAATTAGAAGTTTGGAGGAGAGTTGAAGGAAAAAAGATAGAAAGTGGAACAATTATAATGGCAGGTATTCAAACAGAAGGAAAACGGTACTCATGGTAGAAAATGGTATACTAGTCAAGAAAATAATATTGCTTTTTCTTTATTATTACATGAATCCCATCAAATTAAAAAATTAGAAGGAATTACAATTGATATAGCAAAAATAATTATAGAAATTTTTGAAAAGTTATATAATATAACGCTTAGTATTAAATGTCCAAATGATATTGTTTATCACGGTAAGAAAATTGGAGGTATTTTAACAGAAACAAGAGTGCAAGGAGATTATTTAGTAGATATGGTTATTGGAATTGGCATTAATACTAATCAAAAAAATATTCCAGAGGAGATTGATGGTG
>CANRLE010000014.1 GCA_947631385.1 uncultured Clostridia bacterium
ATAGAACCTTATCTAAAACATCATATGTTACCATTACCTCTGGCCAATGAATCATTGGAGCCATAAAAAATTGTAATGTATGTTTTCCAATATTTAATTGTTGACCCTCTTTAATTTCGATTTTTTTATTTTCTAAATCAATATCAAAAAAGTTAAGTAACATAGAAAAAGTAGTTGCATTTCCAACAATTTTCATATCTGGATATTTATCTACTAATAAACCAATATTATAAGCATGGTCAGGTTCCATATGTGAAACTACTAAATAATCTACTTTTTCTCCATCCAATGCTTTTTCTAAATTTTCTAGCCATGTATTTGTGACCTTTTTATCACATGTGTCCATAACTACATTTTTATCATCTTTTATTAAATAAGAATTATATGCCATCCCATTTGGTACATTAAATTGACCTTCAAATAATCGAATATCTTTATCATCTGCACCTATATAAAAGATAGAATCTGATATTTTTATATCTTTCATTGTTTAATCACCTCTCTAATAATTATTTCTAATTATATCAAAAAAAATTTATTTGTAAAGAGCATATTTTTTATATAAATGAATATACATATAGATAGGAGAATTGGGACAAGGAGAAAAATATGTTTAATGTTACTGTATTAAGAATGAAAGATATAAAAAAATATTTGATAGGGATGATTATTACTATTTTAGTAATAATATTAGCAAGCAAATATATTCAACAAGAAAAAGCTCAAAAAAAAGTAATACCTCAAATATTAGCAGAAAAAAGTATGGTAGAATGTCTAGACCAAACAATTTCAACTATGGATACAGTAGAAGAAAACCATGAAATAAAAACAGGAAATGTATTACAGGGAATATTAAAAACACAAATTGCATCTATTGATGGGTTAGAAGTAACAGAAGAAACAACAAAAGAAGAGCAAAATGAGGAAGAAAAACCAGAAGAGCAAACTGAAAATGAAGAATTGGCAGAAGTAGGACTTCAAACACAAGTAATTACAAATAATCCTTTAAAAGAAAGTTATAATACTCAATATGGAAAAGTAAAAATAAAAAATGAGACAGAATATCAATTGACAGATGACATATTAAAGCCAGATATCACAATAGAAAATAAAAATATCATATTATTTCATACTCATAGCTGTGAAAGCTATACATCAAGTGATGCATATCCATATACACCAACAGGAACATATCGTACAACAGACTTGAATTTTACAGTAACAAGAGTAGGAACAGAATTAGAAAATCAATTAAAACAATATAACTATAATGTTGTTCATGATACAAGTTATCACGATTATCCTGCATATAATGGTTCATACACTCGTTCATTAGCAACTGTGGAAAATATTTTGAAACAAACACCAGCAGATATTATTATAGATGTACATAGAGATGCAATAGGTAGCAGAAGTGATTATGCACCAATTGTAAAAATAGGAGAAAATGATGTTGCAGCACAAATTATGTTTGTAATACGGAACTAATAATGGGGGTTTATGGCATCCAAACTGGAATCAAAATTTAAAATTTGCTATAAAAATACAAGAAAAAGCAGAAGAATTATATCCGGGATTGTTTAAACCAATAATGTTAACACAGTCAAGATATAATCAACATACTGGCAAATATGCTAGTATTATAGAAGTTGGAGCAACAGGTAACACACTGGAACAATGTTTAACAAGTATGAAATATTTAGCTAAAGTAATGAAAGAAGTAATTTTATAAATTCTACATAAATGGTTGAAATAATTTCCAAAATAAGGTATAATAAAAAATAGGTGATAGAAAAAAATGGAAAGAAATGAAGATATCGAAATTGAAAGAATATTAGATATCGTAAAAAGAAAGAAGATTTTAATAATATTCATTTTGATTATTTTTATGGTATTAGGATATTTTTATTCTTATTATTGTGTAACGCCGAAATACAAAGCAACATCAACTATGTTACTTATACCAGATTCAACTTATGAAAAAATAACAGTTACCAATTCAGATTTGACTTTGAATTCTGGGTTAATTGATACATATAGTACAATTGCAAAAAATGCTAAAATATTAAAACAAGTTATTCAAAATTTAGGCTTGAAGATGACAGAAGAAGAATTATCAAAACAAATTCAAGTTAATGCAGTAAAAGATACTTATGTTATAGAAATAGCAATATCAAATACAAATCCTCAAATAGCAATGGACATTACAAAAGAATTAGTTAATGTATTTTTAGAAGAAATAAAACAAATATATAATTTAAAAAATGTTGAAATTGTAGATGAAGCGCAATTGCCAGAACAACCATATAATATTAACCATAGTAGAGATATGGCTATATTTTTTGTGATAGGTCTAATAACTTCTGGAATTTGTATTATGATGATATATGTTTTTGATAGTACAATAAAGAAGGAAGAAGATATTGAAAAATATATAGAAATAAAAACACTTGGAAATATACCAATTAATGCTAATAAAAAACAAGAAATTATAGAAAGGAACACTCTAAAATCTTATGTAACAGAATGTATCAATACAATAAGGACCAACATTTTGTATATGACATCTACAAATAAAGGGAAAACAGTTTTAATTACTAGTTGTACCCCTAGAGAAGGAAAAAGTTGGGTATCAGCTAATTTAGCAGTATCATTTGCAGGAACGAATAAAAAAGTTTTATTAATTGATGCAGATATGAGAAAGGGTAGAGCACATAAAATATTCAAAGTAAACAATAAAGAGGGACTTTCTAATTACTTATATAGCATGACAGGAGATATTGATAAAGATATAAAATTAGGAAAACAATTTATTAAAGAGACAAAAATTCCTAACTTGCACATTTTGACAAATGGAACTATACCACCAAATCCATCAGAATTAATTGGTTCCAATGATATGAAAGAATTAATAAAAATTGTAAAAAATATTTATGATATAGTTATCATAGATGCTCCACCTTGTAAATTAGTAACAGATAGTGTTTTATTATCAACAATAGTAGACTCTACAGTTTTGGTTGCTAATGCAGAAAAAACAAAAATTAAGGATTTGAATGAGGTTAGAAAAGCAATTCAAACAGTAGGTGGACAAGTTATAGGTGCTATTTTAAATAAAACACAAATAACAGGGAAAACATATAGTAAAAATTATTATGGACATGTTGAAGAAAAAGAAGAAACTAAGAAAAAAACTAAAAAGAAAATTATTTCTGTTGACGAAGTAATAAAGGAAGGGCTTTCTAAGTCAAAACAAAACAGTTTCTCTACTCTATTAAATGAAGAAGAGAAGTTAACAAAAATAGAAGAAAATAAAGACATAGTTTCTAATAAAGAGAAAGACGATATTAATTATGAAGCAATGAAAGAATTTATGAAGGAACAGAACAACTATATACATCAAATAATTAATATGGTTTTAGATATAAAAATTGAATTGAACCATGATAAAATGAGAGAAAAAGTAGAAAATAGAAAAAGCAAAAATGAACTAGAAAATTGGATAAATACAAAGATAAAAGAATTAGAAATACCAGATTATACAAATCAATTTGCAGAAATAAATGAAATGTTAGTAAATCTAAAAGACAGTTATTTAGAATTGACTAATAAGGTAAGACTAAACGAGTTAGAGACAGAAAAAATTAATAATAAAAATATTATTGATTTTAAACTATTTAAAAAGCAAAGGGATGAAAAGAAGAAAAAAGCATTTTCAATTGAAGATGATATTTCATATTACGAATTAGAGAAAGTAGCTACATATGTTATACCAATGCCAAAAAGAGAAGAAAATATTTCTTTATTTGAAGATTATAAAAAAATAATGTGGTAATATATAATAAGGATTTAAGGACAACTCCATAATCCTTATTTTTTTTGAAAAAAGTATTGCAAAAGTCAAATCGATTGTGGTATAAATATAGTAAACATGTATAATAAACATTACATAATAACAAAAGAAGGTAGGAGGAACAAAAAAATGGGAAAAAACAAAGGAATAACACTAATAGCATTAGTAATCACAATAATAGTATTATTAATACTTGCAGCAGTAAGTATAGCAACACTAACAGGAGAAAATGGAATACTGTCACAAGCAAATAAAGCAAAAAATAAAACAGAACAAGCACATGAAAAAGAACAAATTCAATTAGCATATATGGCAGTAAAATCAAAAAAGATGGAAACAGGAGATAATACTAAAATAACTGTAGAAGACTTAAATGACGAGTTTAATAATGATGGAGTAGAAGCACAAGCGACAGATGCAGAAGAAGGAAAGATAAAGGTAACATTTTCAAAAACAGGAAATGAATATGAAATAGATAAAAATGGAGATGTAGGGGAAAAAATACCATTAATAGAAGCAACAAGTATAGAAGTAGAAGATTTAAAATTAAATGGGAAAGACAATGCAAAGCTTAAAGTGACAACAATACCAGATAAAATAACAGAAGAATTAGAATATACATCCAAAAATATGGAAATAGCAACAGTTGACAATACAGGAATAGTGACAGGAGTAGCAAAAGGAAAAGCAACAATAGAAGTTGTAGGAAAGATATCGAAGGTAAAAAGTGAATGTACGGTAACAGTTGACGAAGGAGTAGGAATAAAAGTAACGCTTGAAAATAAACCATATACAAATAACGGAACAGCAATAATACCAGTAGGATTTTGCATAGTACCAGGATGTAATAATGTAGAAGAAGGACTAGTAATATCAGATAATGATGAAGATACAGAAAAAAATAAAGACAATATAGTAGCAAAAGGAAATCAATTTGTATGGGTTCCAGTTACAGATGCTGATAGTTATAAAAAAAATATAACATATAATACTACAGACGTTTCAGAAAGAACAAAAAATGATACAGGATATTTGCCAGACGGAATAAATGTAGGAGAAGTAGGAGAAAAGACATTAGAAGAGTTGACGTTTGAAAAAGAAAAAGAATTAGTAACAAAAAAAGAGGTACAAGGCTTTTATATATCAAGATATGAGGCAGGAGATGGCTCAGCAATAGAAAAAAGAACAAGTGATACGAATGGACAATTAGTAAGTAAAAAAGATGCATATGCATATATCTTTATATCTCAAGAAGATGCAAAAGCAAAGGCGAAAGAATTTATAGATAATAAAAATGTAAAAAGTGCATTAGCAACTGGAGTGCAATGGGATATGGCAATGGCATTCATAAGTAGTAAACCAAGATTAGATGGAAAAAATCAACCATATGATGTGACGACATATTCACCTAATAGACATACAAAAAATATAGACAATACAGGAAAAAATGAATATGATAGAGTATGTAACATATATGATTTAGAAGGAAACTGCAGTGAGTATATAGCTGAAAAACGTACTGATAACGAAACATTTCCTTATGTAGTTCGAGGAGGATTTCATAGTAGTAGTGGCTGTGCTTCACTGAGATGTAAGACTGCTGGATATTATGGTGGTCCGGACCAAGGTATCGCATTCCGTTTTGTACTTTATGTAATGTAGAATCGAACTTTATAAATGTTAGAAAATTAATGTTGATAAAATATCTACATTAATTTTTTTCTTATTTTAATACTAATTGCTTGAATTTTTTAATCAACTTATATATAATAAAAAAAATCAAAAGAAAAGAGGTTGATAAACATGTCAGGACTAAAATTAGATTTAAAAAATAGTGGAATCGCACAAAAAAATATTCTAGAATACAAAGAACAAGTAGAAAATATCCATAAAGACTTGCATAAAAGAGCAGGAGACGAAAAAGACTTTGTAGGTTGGCTTTCATTACCAACTAATTATGACAAAAAAGAATTTGCAAAAATACAAAAAGCAGCTAAAAAAATACGAAAAGAATCAGACATATTAGTAGTAATTGGAATAGGAGGTTCTTACTTAGGAGCAAGAGCTGTTATTGAATCACTAACCAGTTCTTTTCAAAACTTATTACCATCAAAACAAAGAAAATATCCTCAAGTGCTATACACAGGTAACAATTTAAGTCCAAATTATATAAATGAATTAATAGAATACATAGGAAATAAAGACTTTTCAGTAAATGTTATATCAAAATCAGGAACAACCACAGAACCAGCAATAGCATTTAGAATTTTCAGGGAAATATTAGAAAACAAATATGGAATAGATGAAGCAAGAAGCAGGATTTATGCTACAACAGATAAAGAAAAGGGAGCATTAAAAACTTTAGCAGAAAATGAAGGATATGAACAATTTGTAGTGCCAGACAACATAGGGGGAAGATATTCTGTTTTAACAGCAGTTGGATTATTACCAATTGCAGTAGCAGGAATTGATATTGAAAAATTAATGGAGGGTGCTAGAATTGGTTATGATAGATATAATGATTCAAATTTAAAATACAATGAATGTTATCAATATGCAGTTGCTAGAAATATTTTATATAATCAAAATAAGGAAATAGAAGTATTAGTTAATTATGAACCAAAAATGCATTATTTCACAGAATGGTGGAAACAACTATATGGTGAAAGTGAAGGAAAAGAGCAAAAAGGAATTTTCCCAGCAGGAGTAGACTTTACAACAGATTTACATTCTATGGGGCAATACATACAAGAGGGAAAAAGACATTTATTTGAAACAGTAGTGTCAATTGAAAATTCAAATACTGATATTAAAATTCATCCAGATGATGATAATTTAGATGGATTAAATTATTTGGCAGGAAAAGGCTTAGACTATGTTAATAAAAAAGCCATGGAAGGAACAATAAAAGCACATGTAAGTGGAAATGTTCCTAATATAGTAATAAAAATGAATAAATTAGATGAAATAAATATAGGAGAATTAATTTACTTTTTTGAAAAGGCATGTGCTATGTCAGGTATGATATTAGGAGTTAATCCATTTAATCAACCGGGTGTAGAAGAATACAAAAAAAACATGTTTAAGTTATTAAAGAAGCCGGGATATTAATAAAAAAGAAGGAAAGTATGAAATGATTTACAAAGAAAATGTTAAAATAGGGCTAAAAGATGTATGGAAGGGAAATCAAGTAAGTAATAAAGCTGTATTAGAATACTTAGAAAATGTAGCAGCATATCATTCAGATTCAGTGGGATATGGAATTAATACCTCTGATGAGACACATTTGACTTGGTTGCTATTAGATTGGAAAGTAAAAATAATAAAAAGACCAGAATATGGACAAATTTTAGATATACATACTTGGTCAAGATATATCATAAAATGCTATGCTTATCGTGATTTCGAAGTTTATGATGAAAAAAATAATTTATGTGTAATAGCATCATCAAAATGGATATTAGTTAATAATCAAACAGGAAAACTAGCAAAAGTAGAACAAGAAATGGGAGATTTATATCAATCAGAAATAGGAAAAACAGTATTTAATGAACAAGATATTGAAAAATTAAAAGAACCAAAAAATTACAAAAATAGTATAATATATGAAGTAAAGAGGAAAGATATAGATATAGTAGGTCACATGCATAACTTATATTATTTAGACTTAGCTTATGAGACATTACCAGAAGAAGTATATAAAAAAAGACCTTTTGATAATATAAGAATAATGTATAAAAAAGAAATAAAATTGGGAGATACTGTTATTTGCAAATATGCAGAAGAAGAAGGAAAAAATATTGTAGTAATTAAAAGTGAAGATGAAAAAGTATTACATGCTATCATAGAATTGAGTTGAAGATTTTGAAGGATTTTGTAATGACCACATAATCCTTCAAAAAAAATGGAAAAAAATGTTGAATTTTGTAAATGATTTGTGGTATAATAAACTCCGGTTGAAAATTAACATGTCTTTAAGGGGAGGAATAAGAATGAAAAAAAATTTAAGAAAGACAAAAATCGTTGGAACAATAGGACCAGCAAGTGAATATAAATTAAAAGAACTATTTGAAGCTGGACTAAATGTTACTAGAATTAATTATTCTCATGGAGGATGGGATGAGCAATCTGAAAAGACAGAAGAAATTATTCGTTTAAGAAAAGAACTTGATTTACCAATTGCGTTGCTTTTAGATATGCAAGGACCAGAAATTAGAACAGGAATGCTAGTAACTGGAAAAAATGAAAAAATTCAATTAGAAGATGGACAAAAATTTACATTGGTAAATGAAGATATTATTGGAGATAAAGATAGAGTATCAGTAACTTATAAAGAATTATATAGAGATGTAAAACCAGGTGCTAAAATATTAATTGATGATGGAGCAATTGAATTAGTTGTTGATGAAATTGTAGACAAAGATATTGTTTGTACAGTAGTACATGGAAATGGATTAGGAAGTAGAAAAACTATTAACCTACCAGGAACAGCAGTACATTTGCCAGCATTAAAAGAAAAAGATATTCAAGATTTAAAAACTGCTTGTGAACATGATTATGACTATGTTGCTATGTCATTTACAAGAAATAAAGATGATATTGAACAAGTAAGAAAAGTATTAGATGCAAATGGTGGAAAAGATATTAAAATTATAACAAAAGTAGAAAATGTAGAAGGACTAGAGCATATGGACGAAATAGTAGAAGCAGCTGATGTCCAAATGATTGCTCGTGGAGATATGGCAACAGAAACAGACTTTACAGAACCACCAGTTATGCAAAAAAGATTTATTAAATTGTGTAACAAAGCCGGTAAACCAGCTATAACAGCAACACAAATGTTGGAAACAATGACATATAATCCATTACCAACTAGAGCAGAAGCAAGTGACGTAGCTAATGCTATATATGATAGAACAAGTGCTGTTATGCTATCAGGTGAATGTGCAATGGGTAAATATCCAGTTGAATG
The DNA here is from genome assembly GCA_947631385.1 of uncultured Clostridia bacterium. GTDB lineage: Bacteria > Bacillota > Clostridia > TANB77 > CAG-508 > CAG-269. The sequence goes on from CANRLE010000014.1 coordinate 8,826, forward strand.
TGTAGAAACTATGGTAAAAATAGCAAATAGAGTAGAAAAAGAAATTGACTATTGGAAAAGATTTAAAACAAACGAGAATTGTGAGATTAATACTCTTGAAGATAAAATTGCATATTCAACAGCAGTTATGGCTATGAACTTAAATGCAGATGCTATTGTATGTTATACAAATACAGGAGATTCTGCAAGAAGATTATCAGGTTTAGGAGTAGGATGTCCAATTTTAGCTATTACAGATAATAGAAGAACATTTAATCAATTATCTATTGCATGGAATGTAACTCCAGTTTATGTAGAAACGAAAGCTGTAATTAATGATATTGTAGCAGAAGGAATTGAAAAATTAAAACAAAAAGAAATATTAGAAAAAGGAGACATCGTAGTTGTTGCAGGAGGAGCTAAATGGTTAGCTTCAGTAGAAGATAGTAAAATTATAGGCGGAATTGCCAAAATATAAGTAAGGGAGAAAAGGGTAATAAAAATTATTATACCCTTTTTTGCTTTATAAAAACATTCATAATGGACGTTCTTCATTTATATCTTTAAATGAGGTGATGTTATATGAAAATAGTAACAATAAAAAAGAAAAGTGTATTAAAAACGATGATGCTAGTCATATTTACAACAATTATCTGTGGAGTTTCAACTTCTTTTGGAATGCAACATTATTACAATGTAGACTTTTCAACAGGATTAGTTACAGCCACAACATTAAACGTAAGAAGTGGACCGGGAACTCAATATAAAATTGTGGCAACAGTTAAAAAGAATGAATACATAAGAGTATTTGCAGGAGTTGGAGATTGGTATATTGTTCAAGTTGAAGGAGATTATATTGGAGCAGTTAGCAAGAAATATATAAAAGCAATTTATCCAAATTCTTCAGGTTCATCCAATTCGTCTAATACAAACCAAAATACACAAACATCAACAATGAATACAGACGAAAATGAAGTTTTTCAGCTAATTAACAAACAGAGGACTAATAATGGTTTGCAAGCTTTAAAAATAGACAATGAAGTACAAAGAGTTGCTAGAATAAAAGCAGAAGATATGGTAGCAAATAATTACTTTTCACATACATCTCCAACTTATGGTTCTCCATTTGATATGCTAAGAAGCTTTAAAATATCTTATAAATCAGCTGGAGAAAATATAGCAGCTAATTCTAGTAATAGTGGAGCAGTCAATGCATGGATGAACTCTTCAGGTCACAAAGCTAATATACTAAATAGTAATTTTAACTATACAGGAATTGGTGTAGTAAGCAGTTCTAAGTATGGAAAGATATTTGTTCAAATATTTATTGGAAAATGAAATATTTTAAATAATAATTGTAAATAAAGATTTATTGTGATATACTTCAATTACAAAATAAAATAAGAAAGGAAAAGATATGAAGCCAATTGTAGCAATTATACGGAAAACCAAATGTAGGGAAATCCACTTTATTTAACTATCTAGCTGGAAGCAGAATATCTATTGTGCAAGACACACCGGGAGTAACAAGAGACAGAGTTTATGCTGAAACCAATTGGAGAGGAAGAAACTTTACATTAATAGATACTGGTGGTATTGAACCTGACTCAGAAGATATTATATTATCACAAATGAGAGAACAAGCTAATTTAGCAATTAATATGGCAGATGTTATTTTATTCTTAACAGACATTAGACAGGGAGTAACAGCAGCAGACAGAGAAATTGCTTTAATGTTAAAAAAATCTGGAAAACCGATAGTGTTAGTATGTAATAAAGCAGACAATTATGAAAAAGATAAAGAAGATATTTATGAATTTTATAACTTAGGAATGGGAGATCCATATCCTATTTCAAGCACGAATGCAATAGGAATAGGAGATGTACTAGATAAAATATATGAAAGTTTTCCACCAAAAAAAGAAGAAGAGGAAGATGATAAAACTATAAAAGTAGCAGTAATTGGAAAGCCAAATGTAGGAAAATCATCATTAATTAATAAAATTTTAGGAGAAAACAGAGCTATTGTAAGTGATATAGCAGGAACTACTCGTGATGCAATTGATACTGAATTTGAAAACAAAAGTGGAAAATATGTGTTAATTGATACCGCAGGAATTAGAAGAAAAAACAAAGTAAAAGAATCAATTGAGAAATTCAGTATAATGAGAACATTATTAGCAATAGAAAGAGCTGATGTATGTTTAATGATGGTAGATGCAACAGAGCGGAATTACAGAGCAAGATGCTAAAATAGCAGGGGAAGCTCATGAAGCAGGCAAAGGCGTTATAATTGTAGTAAATAAGTGGGATGCAATAGAAAAGGAAACAGGAACTCTAGAAAAATATAAAAAAGAAGTACAAGAACAATTAAAATATTTGTCATATGCTCCTGTGTTATTTATATCAGCTAAAACTGGGCAGAGAGTAGACAAACTATTTGACTTAATAAACCATGTAGCAGAACAAAATGCTATGAGAGTTTCAACTTCTATTTTAAATCAAGTTATAAATGAAGCAATAGCAATTGTTCAGCCACCTACAGATAAAGGAAAGAGATTAAAAATATATTATGGCACACAAGCTTCGACAAAACCACCAACTTTTGTTATATTTGTTAATAATAAAGAGTTATTTCATTTTTCTTATGAAAGGTATCTAGTAAATCAAATTAGAAAGGAATTTGGATTGGAAGGAACGCCTGTGAGAATAATAGTTAGAGAAAAAAATGAAAAAGACATATAAAGGAGGAGATAAGAATGGTAGCAAATGTTATTATGGCGATTATTGCCTATTGCATAGGAAGTGTAAATTTTTCAATTATAATTAGTAAAAAAATGGCAGGATTTGATGTAAGAGAAAAAGGAAGCGGAAATGCAGGAACTACGAACATGTTACGAAGTGTAGGGAAAAAAGCTGCTGCAATTACATTGGTATGTGACATTCTAAAAGGAGTTGTAGCAATAATAATTTCTATTATCATTGGAAATATTGTTAAAGGAGCAAACAAAGAACTATTACTTCAAATTGCTGGAGTGTCAGTTGTTTTAGGACATACCTTCCCAATATTCTTTGGATTTAAAGGAGGAAAAGGTGTAGCTACATCATTAGGAATTTTATTAATGAGCAATTGGAAAATAGGATTAATTTGTTTGGTATTTGCATTAGTATTAATGATATTAACAAGAATGGTATCATTAGGATCTTGTGCAGCAGCAGTATTATTTCCAGTATTAACATTGTTCATAAATGATAGTTATACTGTTTTAACAGATGGAAAAACAGGAAATGTTTACTTTATTTATAGTGTAATTTTAGCGGTAATAGTTTTATATAATCATAGAAGCAATATAAAAAGGTTATTGAATGGAACAGAAAATAAAGTAAGTTTTAAAAAATAAATGCATATATTTAAACAAAGGAGACAAAGAATATGAGTAAAATTGCAATAATAGGAAGCGGAAGTTGGGGAGTAGCTTTGGCTACACACTTGGCAAGATGCGGAAATGAAATTAAAATATGGTCTTTTTCTGAAGAAGAAAAAAATTTAATTAACCAAGAAAGGAAGTGTAAATTTTTACCAGATTTAGTTATAAACGAAAATATAATATGTTCAAATGATTTTGAAGAAACAATAGAAGGAACAGAATTTATTTTACATGTTACACCATCAAAATTTACAAGGGACACTTTTAAACAATATAAACAATATGTTGGTGATAGACCGATTATTATTTGCTCAAAAGGTTTTGAAAGAGAAACATTAAAAACATTAGATGAAGTTATTTTAGAAGAATTACCAACTGCGAAAATAGGAGTTTTATCAGGTCCAAGTCATGCAGAAGAAGTATCTATTGCTGTTCCAACAGTTTTAGTTATAGCATCTAAACACCAAGAAATTTTAAATAAAATACAAGATACATTTATGTGTAATGAAATGAGAATTTATACTTCTCAAGATGTTAAAGGTGTAGAATTAGGAGGAGCATTAAAAAATATAATTGCATTTTGTGCCGGAGTAGCAGCAGGGATTGGACTTGGAGATAATAGCTTTGCAGCTCTAATTACAAGAGGATTATCAGAGCTAACCAGATTAGGCGTAAAACTTGGAGGAGAAAAAGAAACTTTTTATGGTTTAAGTGGACTTGGAGATTTAATAGTAACATGTCTTAGCGAGCATAGCAGAAATAGAAAAGCAGGAAAGTTAATTGGACAAGGAAAATCATTAGAAGAAACCAAAAAAGAAGTAGGAATGGTTATAGAAAGTATTGACAATATAGAAGTAGCTTATGAGTTATGCAAAATAAATAATGTTGATATGCCAATTGTAGAAACAGTATATCAAGTCATTTACGAAAAATTAGATCCACGAGAAGCAGTAAAAAAATTAATGACAAGAGATAAAAAAAGTGAATAAATGTAATATAAAAATCAAATAATAAAAAAGAAGGAGAGATTATTATGGAATTTTTTGATAAATTAGGAAAGAAAGCGTCTGAAGCTTACAAAGTGACAGCAGATAAAACTGGAAAGTTAGCAAAGGAAACTAAGCTTAAATTTAGAATAGGAGAGTTACGAAATCAAATTAATGATGTATATGAAGAAATTGGTAAAAAGGTTTATGAAAAACATGTGAGAGAAGAAGATATATGTATCAAAAAAGATTTAGAAGAACAATGTACAAAAATTGATGTTTTAAGTGATGAAATTGATAGCTTATTAAAAGAATGTTTAGATTTAAAAGATAAAAAACAATGTCAACAATGTTATAAAGAAATTGATAAAGATGTAAAATTTTGCCCAAATTGTGGAGCAAAACAAACAGACGAACCAGCTAAAGAAGTTGAAGTATTACAAAAATTGCAAAATATAGAAGTAGAAGAGGACAAAGAAACTGAAAAGGAAATAGTAGAAAATCACTTAGAAGAAGAAATAAAAGAAAAACAAAATGAAAAACAAGAAGATAAAGAGAAAGATAATGATGAAGAAGAAAAAACAGATTTAGAAAAGACAGTAGAAATAGAATCTAATGTTCAGCTAGAAGATGATGATGACGATAATGATTAATAAGGAAAACGCTCATATAAATATTTAATAATATTATTAGCGTTTTCTTCTGCAACACGAATAAAAACATTTTTATCTAAACAAATCCACATACTAATATTATAATCATCACAATTATCAATAAAAGTACCAACAATTTCTGCCAATTCAACTGGATTGGCATATTTTTTTGCCCAACTTAAATTATTTTCTATACCAAAATCAGTATTATAGAAATTAGTTAGAAATCTATTAATTTCACCATTATTTTGACTATATAAATGAACAGAAACTAGCATAAAAAATCTCCTAAAAAATCTTTTTATTAGTATAAAAAAATATAATAAAATTTATGCATAGAATAAAGTAAAACAAAAATGTAAATACTAGAAAAAATAGAAAATTAGGGAGGTTTTAAATTTGAAAAAATTGAAAAGAATTGGATACATTATTTTAATTATAATAGTAGCCATTTTATCATTAACTATTTATACTAATGCAAGCAAAAATGATGAAGAAGATACTAAACAAAAGACACTTGCGGAAGTTAAGTATGTCGAAGAAAAATTGGCAAGTTTATGCAATAAAATGAATAATATCCAAGTCAAAAATTATAAAGTAATAACATCCGAACTATCTAGAAAAACGACGGAAAAATTATCTGAAAATAGCTCATCAGGAAGTGGTTCAGAAGAAAGTTCATCACAAGGAAATTCATCAGGAGGTGGAAGTTCATCTGGTGGAGAAGAAACATCAGGTGGAGGAAGTTCATCAGGAAGTAGTTCAACAGGTGGCAATTCATCATCAGGTGGAGAAAGTGGCCAAAATGAAGAAGAAATGCAAAAATTCGAATTACAATCTAATGGAGTTTTAACAAATAATGATGATATAGATTGGAATACAATAAAAATGGAAATTGAAAATTTATATACTTCAATTCCATCTATTACGATGGATTTATATCAAACTAAAATTAACCAAGCAGATATTTTAGCATTTAATAATCAATTTGATAATTTAACTTCTGTTGTAAAAGATGATAAAAAAGAGCCGATTTTGCAAGAATTAACAAAAGTATATGACTTTTTACCTAAATTTTTAAAAGCATCTGAACAAGAAGAATTATATACCACAATTATTGAAACCAAAAATAATGTTATAAAAGCTTATTCAAAATTAGATAGTGATAATTGGGAAGAAATTTCAAATGATGTAAAAAATGCAATTAACTCATATTCTAAGTTGTTGACTAATACAACAATACCTAAGGAAAAGCAATATAATATTAGTAAAATCTATGTAATGTTAAACGAATTACAAAACGCAGTCAATTTACAAGATGCAACAGTTTTTCTAGTAAAATATAAAAATTTAGTAGAAGAATTTGGTAATATATGACATCTTGACAAATAAATTTATGATAGATATAATTATCTAAAGATAAATAGAGAAAGAAGGGATAAAATGGAAAAATCAAAAGTTTATTTTATAAAAGAGATAAATCCAGAAAACCTAATTAAAATTTATGAAGCTGTGGGAAAAGAATTAACAGGAAGAGTAGCAGTTAAAATTTCAACAGGAGAGCCGGGAGGTCATAATTTCTTAAATCCAAACTTGATTAAAAATCTAGTAAATAAGTTAAATGGAACAATAGTAGAATGTAATACAGCATATGCAGGTAGAAGAAATACAACAGAAGAACATTGGAAAGCAATTAAAGAGCATGGTTTTATGGACATAGCCAAAGTTGATATAATGGATGAAGAAGGAGATATGCCAATACCAGTAAAAAATGGTATCCATTTAAAAGAAAATTATGTAGGAGCGCATTTAGCAAACTATGACTCTATGCTTATGCTATCACATTTTAAAGGACATGCTATGGGAGGCTTTGGAGGTGCACTTAAAAATATGTCAATTGGAGTAGCATCATCAGGAGGAAAAGCATGGATTCATACGGCAGGAAAAACTAGAATTCCAGATGAATTGTGGAGCAATATACCAGAACAAGACCATTTCTTAGAATCTATGGCTGAAGCAGATGAATCAGTAATTGACTACATGAAAGCAAATATAGTTTATATTAATGTAATAAACAATCTTTCTATTGATTGCGATTGTGATAGTAATCCAGAAGCACCATGTATGGCTGATATTGGTGTAATGGCATCAACAGATCCTGTTGCAATAGATAAAGCAAGTTTAGACTTTGTATATGCTTCAGAAGATGAAGGAAAACAAAGATTAATTAATAGAATTGAAGAAAAACATGGAATTCATACTATAGAACATGCAGAAAAATTAGGAATAGGAACAACAAACTATGACATAATAAATTTATAAATATAGAGGAGTTGTAAAAAATGGAATATATTTTTAAAACAGAAAATACTTGTGCTAAAAAAATTAAATTTACATTACAAGGAAATGTTATAACAAATGTACAGTTTTTAGAAGGAGGTTGTCCGGGCAATCTTCAAGCTCTTCCAAGACTTGTTGAAGGAATGACAGTAGAAGAAATCGAGAAAAAAATTGGAGGAATTGATTGTGCAGGAAGAGGAACTTCATGTGCAGACCAACTAGCAAGAGCAGTAAGAAAAGCTTATGAAGAATCTAAAAAAACAGCATAAAAACAACAAAAGAGTTCTTTTTAATAGAGAACTCTTTAAAAATAAAGAAAGGGTTATGAAGACATGTTAAATCAATTTTCAAGAACTGAATTACTAATTATAGCAAGTGAGGTTATAAAAGATATTTTAAGATAATAATTGTAACATTTTTTTCCTTTTTTTATATTTTATAAAAGAAGGAGGAATGTTATTGTGGATTATAAAAGATACTTATTTAGATTTCAACAAATTTTAAATGAGATGGCAAGTAAAATGCTATCAAGGAAGGTAACAGATAGTATAACGATTAATTTTATTGAATGTATGATACCACATCATCAAGCTGCAATTTATATGTGCGAAAATTTATTGCAATATACTAATTACCAACCGTTACAAGACATAGCTAATAATATTATTGCAATGCAAACAAAAGGAATTGAACAAATGAGAGAAATTGCTAATACTACAAAGGGATATGTAAATTCAGAACGAGATGTAGAGCATTATATGAGCAAGTATTTTAAAATTACAAAGACTATGATTTATCTTATGAATAATAGTCCAAAGTCTACTAATATTAATTTGGATTTTGTTAATGAAATGATACCACATCATGAAGGTGCTATTTCAATGTGTGAAAATTTGTTGCAATATTATATTGATCCTAGATTAAAAATGGTAGCAGATTCAATTATTAGAGAGCAAAGTGAAGGTGTTAGACAGTTAAAAGAGGTTCAAAGAAATTTATGTTCTAAATAAAGAAAATCGAAATATGTAACAAATGTAAAAAAAGGAGTATATTATACGATGAAAATATTATATGTGTCTGACTTGGATGGGACATTACTTAATATGAATCAAGAACTTAATATATCTACAATAAACAAATTAAATAATCTAATAGAAAAAGGAATTAATTTTACAGTTGCCACAGGACGAGGAGATTCCATTAGAACAATATTGAAAGATGTCCATTTCAAACTTCCTGTTATGATACTCAATGGTACATTAAATTATGATTTTACAAAAAAAGAATATTTAAATGCAAAACCAATACCTAACGAAAAAGTATTAGAACTGATGAATTTGCTAGGTAATTTTAATACCAAAACATTTGAGGTACAAACAATTATAAACAATAAAGTAAAGCGTTTTTCAATAGCAAATTGGGATAAAAGCTCAAAAGTATTAGCAATAAATTTGCTTTTTGCGGAAAAAAGAAAAGAAGAACTTTCAAATATTTTAAATAAAATACAAGGAATAAATTTTTTTATTCATAAAAAAGTTTATTCAACTGGTGAATGCTTTTGTGATATAATTTTGGAAAACGTTTCAAAGGCAAGTAGGTTAAAAGAATTTAAAGAACAATATGGCTTTGATAGAGTAATATCTTTTGGAGATAGCGAAAATGATTTACCATTAGCAGAAGTTTCTGATGAATTTTATGCAGTTGAAAATGGCACAGAGGTAGTTAAAAAAAATGCAACAGCTGTTATAGAAAGTTGTTATAATGATGGAGTTGCAAATTTTATTGCAAAGGATTTATCAAGAATTCAAAAAAATAAAATTTAGATATATAAAGTTATATTATATTCAGTAACTTTAAATAAACTTTTCTCATAAAATATACAAAAATTGAGAGGAGTTTATTTTTTATGGATTATGAATTATTAACAAATGGAAATGTAAAAATAGGACAAAAAGCCCCAGATTTTGAGGCAACTACTACTTTTGGAAAAATAAAATTGCAAGATTATGAAGGAAAATGGTTGGTTTTATTTTCACATCCGGGAGATTTTACCCCCGTTTGTACAACTGAGATGATAGCGTTTACAAGAGCACATACATATTTCAAAGACTTAAATACAGAATTATTAGGACTAAGTGTTGATAGTAATTCATCACATTTAGCATGGGTATATGACATTTATTGCAAAACAGGAATAAAAGTATCATTTCCAATAATAGCAGATAGAAATGGTGAAATTGCCAGAAAATATGGAATGATATCAAATGATGTGAGTAGCACTGAAACAGTAAGAAATGTATTTATAATAGATGATAAAGGTATAGTAAGAACAATATTAATATATCCATTAAACATAGGAAGATTTATTCCAGAAATAATACGTGTTGTTCAGGCGTTGCAAATGGCAGACTGTGCGAAGCGGTTCAACTGCGGCAAATTGGATGCCAAATCAGCCAATAATTGTACCTGCGCCACAAACATTTGAGGCATTGCAACAAAAAAATGAAGAAATCGAAAAAAATCAAAATGGAATTACATGGTATTTAAGTTTTAAAGAACCGCCAGAAAAATGTATAGAAAGTAATGAAAAAAAGAAATTAGAATAAAAAAATAGAGTTGCTACGATAATAGAAAGTAGTAACTCTATTTTTTATATATGAAAAATAACTTTTAAAATTTTCAAAAATTGTAAAATTTTAAAAAAAGAAAAACGGATAAAAAAGTAAAAAACGTAAAATAATAAATTTGTATAAAAAATTAACGAAATTGCATAATGCAATATAAGGTTGATTTAAAAATTTTTTTTAGGAGGTAAAAAAATGAAAAAAACAATAGCAATATTGGTATCTTTACTAATTGCAGTAATAATGTTATTACCAAATATTAGTAATGCAAATGGAGATGAAGCTCTAGTTAAAATAAGTACAGATGCTACATCAGTAGAAGTAGGAGATACAGTTAAAATAACAGTATCTCAATATAAGATA
>CANRLE010000015.1 GCA_947631385.1 uncultured Clostridia bacterium
GAATAAAAGCAACTAATAAAGGTAAAGTAGAAATAGCAGATTCAAAGTGCTCAATTATTTGTCCAGTAAACATAGCTGAAACCATTAAAACTAGCAACCACAAAATTCTATTTTTGGCATGCTTAAAAACACTGGTTTTTAGATAAGAATCACCATCATCAGGAGTAATCGCAGCCATTTTTTCAAAGTCTTCTAACGTTTCTTCTTGAATTACATCAATAGCATCATCAATTGTAATAATACCAACAAGTCTATTTTCTTGGTCTACAACAGGTAATGCAACATAATTATATTTATCAAATATTCTAGTAACTTCTTCTTGGTCTTCTAATGTATTAACTTTCACAACATTTGTATCCATTATATTTCTAATTAATTCATTTCTATCTGCTATTAAAAGATCTTTTATATCAATTATTCCTAGTAATTTTCTGTCTGTTGTCACAACATAGCAATTATAAACAGTTTCTTTTTTTAAAGCTCTTTGTTTTATATATTTAAAAGCATCATCAACAGTCATGCTCTCTTTTAAGTCAATAAATTCTGTTGTCATAAGTGTTCCTGCAGTATCATCAGGGTATTTCAAAAGCTCATTTATAATTTTTCTATTTGCAGGTTTTGTATTTGTTAAAATACGTTTTACTACATTTGATGGCATTTCTTCTATTAAGTCAACAGCATCATCCATATAAATTTCATTCATTACATTTTTTATTTCAGCATCTGTTAAACAATTAATTAATTTTTCTTGGTCATCATGGTTTAGCTCTACGAAAACTTCAGCAGCTTTTTCTTTTGATAAAAGTCTATAAATCATTATTATTTTATCTTCATCTACATTTTCTAAAATATTCGGGAAATCAGCACTATTTATGCTTTGCAGGAATTCACGCAAATCCTTTATTTGTTTGTTTTCAATTAAGTTAGATAATTTTTCAATTATTTGTTCTTGATTCATTTTAATCCCCTCCCGTTTTTATGTAAATTTCCAACATTTTTATTATATAACTATTGCCTTATAAAGTCAATAAAAAGATGAGTATTTTACTCATCTTTTTACGAAAATAAATCCGCTTCTCCTCCAATAATTTCTCCTGTTGAAGCATCGATATAATAATATTTGCTCATTCCTTCTTTAATATATTTATTCATGTCTTCTCTAAAATCTTGTATTTTTAATCCATGTTCTATTTTTATTTTCCATACTTTTCTTGTCCTATTTTCTGTTTTATAATATTCTTGTTCTGTTGAATTTTTTGTTATGTCATATAGATTATTTTCAATTTGATATATAAAAGAATTCATTTTTTCGATACTTAGTTCTGCGTTAGTATTTGTTATATTATAATTGCTAAATTCCTTTTCTTTATTTTGTGCAATAGTTATAGCTTCTTCTTTAGATATAATTAAATCATTTTTTTCATAACTATTGTCTTTGCATACTCTTATTGTATTTAGATACATTTTGTTTTCTGATACTAAAAATGTAATGTCAAGGCTTTCATATTTATTTGCTATATTTTCATAATATTTATTAAAACTTGCTTGTATCAAATCACTTGATTGGTTTTCAAAATAATAATCATTTATTTTTGTTTCGGTGAGCTTATACTCATCATTTATTTCTAGTTTTTCATATATATTCGTTGCAATTTTTGATATTTCTTCATTAGATATCTTTTGTGTTGGTAAATGTTTATATTTTAAATCCATGTTTCCAAAGTATTCAAAACTTCCATCTTTTGCATTTAATTGCACCATAAGTCCTTCTTCATATCCTAATTTGGTTTTTATCATGTAATAACTTGCTAAGTCGTCATCATATCCTCGTTTTAATTCTATTTTATTGATATTTTGATTTTCATACCCTAATTTGTTTAGTATTTCTATTCCTTTTTCTTTTGCCTCTTCTTCTGTTATTAATTCTGTTTTTTCCTCTTCTGTTATTTCTGGTGGTGGAAGCTGGTTTGCTATTTCATTATGTGTGTATTTTTGTGGTTCTTTCCATATTTTTTCATATACTTTTGTTCCTGCAAATACTACTCCTGTACCTAATATTATTCCTGCAATTATTGTTGAAGTTGTTTTTAGTATGTTTTTTGTTTTATTTTCCATAACTACATCATTCTCCTCTTTAATTTTTGATATAGCTATTTTTAATTTAACTTTATTTTTGTTAAATTCCATTTTAAATACCTCCATCTTTTAATTCTCGTTTTATTTTCTTTCGTATTCTATGCAGTCTTGTTTTTACGTTTAGTTCAGACATATTTAATATTTTAGCTATATCTTTGATTGTTCTGGATGAATAATAAAATAGATTTACTATTTGTATGTCAATTTCTTTTAATCCTTTTATTTTTTGCTCTAAGTCATATATTAGTTCTCTATCATTTTCATACATGTTTATATTGCTGATTGGGTCGTTTTCATAATCATCGATATTATAAAATGTTTTATTTTTTCTGTATTTTTCTTTTATTAAGTGTCTTGCTATTCCGGCTAAGTATGATTTTAATGATATGTTTATATTAAGTCTATTCCTATTTTTCCATAGTATAAAAAATGTGTCTGCAAATATTTCTTCTTTGTCTTCAAATGTTAATGTGCTGTCTGTTCCGTTTTTTATTACTGTGGTGATGTATGGCGCAAATTCTTCTATTATTTTGTCTAAGTCTATTTCATTATTTTTTGTCATTAATTTTATATTCTCCTTTATAAGATATCTTACATTTATATAGTGTCTTTTAAATGTGAAAAGGTTACATTTTATATTAAATTTTTTTGAAAAAATTGCAACAAAAATTAGTATAATAATTATATAATATTTACTAAAACACATTCTTTGTGTTATAATAAAAAAAATTGAATGGGTGGTAAAAATGCAAAGAATATTAAGTTCGATGAGAAAAGCAATTGAAGCATATAAAATGATTGAAGAAGGAGATAAAATTGCAATATGTTTATCTGGAGGAAAAGACTCTATTACAATGTTGCATGCTTTTAAAGCATTGCAAAGATTTTATCCTAAAAAATTTGACATAATTGCTGTTAGTGTAAATCCTGGCTTTGATTTTTTTGATACAAATTTTTTACACAATATATGTGATGATTTGGATATTCCTCTATTTATTGAAAAAAGTAATGCCAAAGAAATTGTCTTTGATATTAGAAAAGAAAAAAATCCTTGTTCTTTGTGTGCTAACTTACGCAGAGGTGTAATTAATTCAATTGCTATAAGAGAAGGTTGTAATAAAATTGCTTTGGGTCATAATCAAGATGATGTTTTGGAAACTTTTTTGTTAAATTTACTTTACACAGGTAGTATTAATACTTTTTCTCCTATGAGTTATATGGATAGGTCTAAGATTACTCTTATACGTCCTTTAATATTTACCCCTGAAAAGGAAACAAAAAGATTTATAAAGAAAAATAATTTATCTGTCATGCCAAAAGTCTGCCCAATGGATGGTTTTTCTAAAAGAGAAGATATGAAGAATTTAATTTTTTCGCTATCAAAAAATATACCTATGTTGCGTGCAAATTTATTTGGTGCTATACAAAGAAATTTAAAAGATTGGAAAATAGAAGAAGGGGCCCATAATGATTTATAGGGCTCCTTCTTCTACTATCTTCAACATAGCATTTTTTAATTCTTCTATTTTTTGATTTGATATGTCTTCATTTTCTGCTTTTATTCCCATATACAATTTAATTTTAGGTTCTGTGCCAGAAGGTCTTATACAACACCAAGCATCATTTTCTAGTTCATAATATAATACATTGGATTTTGGTAAATTAGTTTTTGTAATTTCTCCTGTTTTTAAGTTTTTAACTATATCCTTTTCTACATCTTTAAATGTTAACACTTGATAGTTTCCTATTTTTGTTATATCAGTATTCCTCATTTTAGTCATCATATTTTTGATTTCTTCTGCCCCTTGTACTCCTTCTCTTACAATTGATACTTGTGCTTCTTTATAATATCCATATTTTTCATAAATATCAATCATGGCATCCCACAATGTTTTTCCTTGTGCTTGATAATAACATGCCGCTTCGCAAAGAGCCATAACTGCTGCTATTCCGTCTTTATCTCGTGCATAATCTCCAATTAAGCAACCATAACTTTCTTCATAGCCAAATACATATGTTTTATCATGATTTTCTTCAGCTTTTTTCATTACTTTACCAATGTTTTTGAATCCAGTAAGAACTTCTATACATTCCAAGTTATAGTATTTAGCTATTGCTTTTGCTAGGTTAGAAGAAACTATCGTAGAAATTAGCATTCCATTTTTAGGTAATATTCCTTTTTCTTTCATTTGCGAAATTCGATATTCTGCAATTAGTAATGCTGACATATTTCCTGTGTATTCTTTATATTCTCCTGTTTTTTTGTCTTTCGCAAAGATTCCTAAACGGTCTGCATCTGGATCTGTTGCTAAAACTACATCGGCATCAACTTTATGTGCTAGCTCTAGTGCTAATTTGAATGCTCTTTTGTCCTCTGGATTAGGATAATCAACAGTTGGAAAGTTTCCATCAGGTTCACTTTGCTCTGGTACTACATATACATTTTCTAGTCCTAATTCTTTTAGTAATCTTTCTGCTATTGTGTTTCCTGTTCCATGTAATGGTGTGTAAACAACTTTTAATTTTTTTCCTTGTTCTCTCATAATTTCTGGGTTTAATATCGCATTTTTTAAAACAGATAGATATTTGTCATCTATTTCTGTTCCTATTATTTTTAATAACCCTTTTTCTATGGCTTCTTCTTTTGATATTTCTTTAATGTCACTATATTTTTCAACAGCTCTTACACAGTTAATGATATCTTTATCTCGTGGCTCTACAATTTGCGCTCCGTCATCCCAATATACTTTATATCCATTATATTTTGGAGGATTATGACTGGCTGTAATCATTACTCCTGCTGTGCATCCTAAGTTTCTTACTGTAAAAGATAATTCTGGTACTGGTCTTAAGTTTTCAAATAAGTATGCTTTTATACCGTTAGCACATAGAATAAGTGCTGTTTGTAAGCTGAATTCTTTTGACATTTTTCTGGAGTCGTAACTAATTGCTACTCCTTTATTTTGTGTCCCTTGTTCTAAAATATAATTTGCTAGTCCTTGCGTCGCTTTTCCTACTGTGTATTTGTTCATTCTATTTGTTCCTGCTCCTATGACTCCTCTTAGTCCAGCAGTTCCAAATTCTAATTCTTTATAAAATCTATCTTCTATTTCTTCTTTATTTTCTTTGATTTCTAATAATTCTTTTTTAGTTTCTTCATCGAATTCTGGGCTTTCACACCATTTTTTATATTCTTCTAAATAATTCATTGGCTTTCTCCTTTTCTATGTGCGGATTTGGGGCGAGGATTTTGGGGCCGTCCCCAAATCCTTTAATTATGCATTTAATTTTTCTAAAATTTCTTCTACATCAATGCCATGTACGTCGCAAGCTTCTTGTAGTGTTTCCATTTGAGATGCTGGACATCCTAAGCAATGCATACCAGCGTCCAATAAAATTTCAGCTTTCTCTGGTGCTTTTTCTAAAACTTCTCCTATTCTTGTATCTTTATTAAAATTCATTAAAATCCCTCCTATCTAATTTTGGCATGTTTGCTATATATCGCAAAGTCAACCATATTTTAGCATATTTTTTTAAAAAAGTATAGACAAATCGAAAAAAATATTGTATGATGTACAAAACTTAAGAAAGGTGGTGACATTTATTAAATTAATCGATTTATTCTTTCTTACTTTTATTATCTATCTTTTTATCACTTTGTATTCACTTTATACATTTTTTGATATCATCTTTTTCCATAATAAGCAAGGTTCTAAGTTAAAAATCAAAAAAAATTCATTCTAAAAAGGAGGTTTTCGTATTCTAAAAAGATATTTGAAAGAATCTATTTTTCTGTTCTTATTTCTTCTTTGTTCTAGTTATGTTACCTTTTATTTCTTTTTTCCTATCTTCACTGCTAATGAAATTATTATTACTTATGGAATTCATCCATTTGATATTTGTTCAAAAAATCCTCAGTTATGGGAAGCGTTAAAGGTTCTGTATATCATATGTTTTATCTTTTCTAATTTCGTTGTGGGTCATTCTATATATACTAGAGTTCTAATGCATTTTTCATTCTTTAAAAAATCGTCATCTACTCAAAAAGTTGGTCAGTCTTTTTCTTCTAATAAAGATGATTTATCTTTGTTAATTGGAAAAAATATGGCAAATCAAAATATTTTTCTTCCTGAATCTGGTCTTTATCAAAACTTTCTTATTACTGGAACAATTGGCTCTGGCAAAACTTCTAGCGCAATGTACCCATTTACTAGGCAATTATTAGAGTTTAATCATTTGCACCCAGATAAGAAAATAGGCATGTTAATTTTGGATGTGAAAGGTAATTATTATCAGCAAGTTATAAAATATGCTAAGCAATACAATTTAGAAAAAGACTTAATTGTTATTTCTTTAAAGTCTAATGTTTATTATAATCCTTTACATAAACCAAACTTGAAACCTCAAGTGCTAGCGAATCGCTTGAAAACTATACTTTTGCTTTTTTCTGAAAATAATACTGAATCATATTGGCTTGATAAGGCTGAAGAAATTTTAACAGAATGTATAAAGTTGTGCAGGCTCTATAATCATAATTATGTTACCTTTTTAGAGATTCACAAACTGATTACTATACCTGATTATTATAAAGAAAAAATAACTACTCTAAGGAATTTATTTATTGCTTCTAAGTTTTCTCATTCTCAAATTTATGAATTGAATTCAAGTTTAAATTTTTTTCAAAAGGAATTTGAAAATTTAGATGCCCGTACAAAGGGAATTTTAGTCTCTGAAATCACTAGAATTACAAATCCTTTTGTAAGCGATTTTGATGTTATGTCTACTTTTTGTGCTCCTATAGAGAAGCTTTCTTTCACTGGTTTTCATGATGTTATTCAACAAGGAAAAATTGTCGTTTTGAACATGAACATTTCTGAGTATAATATTCTTTCTAAAATTATTGCGGCTTATCTAAAGTTAGATTTTCAAACTGAAGTTATTTCAAATTTATCGACATCATCAAGTAGAACCTCTGCTTTTATTTGTGACGAATATGATAAATATGTAACCAAATCAGACAGTGAATTTTTTTCATTGAGTAGAGAAGCAAAATGTATTAATATTGTTAGCACACAAAGCTATTCATCTTTAAAAGCTACATTAAAAGATGAAGCTCAAGTTAAAGTTATTATTCAAAATTTGATTAACAAAATTTGGTTTAGAACAGATGATATTTTTACTATCGAAGAAGCTCAAAAGCAGTTAGGTAAAGAAGAAAAAGAAAGAACATCGAAAAGCATTTCTGAAAGTGCTAAACAAACTCATTTTAGCTATATTACTAATACTTTAAATTCAGAGGGGTCTAATATTTCCGAAACTTATAGTTCTTATTTACAAAATGATTATATATTTGAAAGTAATTTCTTTACACAAAATTTAGAAACTTTTTCTGCACTTGCATTTTTATCTAATGGAAATAAAATTTATCCCCCTCAAAAACTACAAATGTTACCTTATTTTAAGAAAGGAGGAATTTAATGAAGAAAAAAATTTTATATATTTCTTTAATGATATTATTCATTTTATTTTTAAGTTCATTCTTTTGTGTTTCTTTGGCATGGGGTGATCCAGAAATTGTAACAAAAATTAATGATGCTTTTGAAACTATTAAAGGATGGTTCTTAAAAGTAGCTACTCCAGCGGCTGCTGTTGCAGTTGGAACAGGAGTATTTATGAAAAAATTTAGTTTTGGTGATGAAGAAAAAATTAGAACAGGGAAAAAGTTGATTAAAGGTTCTTTGTTTTCTTATGCCTTTATTCTAGCCATTGATTTAATTTTATCTGCAATAAAATCACTAATCAGTTAGGAGGTCTGTTTGGAAAATTCGATAGATGTAACACAAACTATTATTAATACTATTAACTCTATTTTTGAAACTTTATTTAGCTCTATTGATAATAACCTTTATTCTATATTAGATGATATTACTTTTGTTAATTCAAATATTCTATATGATAAAAACTTTGAAAATCTTTTTGGTACTTCCGCTTCTAATGGTATATTATTGATAGCTAATTCTTTTTTGCTTGGTTTTATCTTATACTATTCAATTCGTTATCTCATGGCACATTTTACATATACTCAAACAGAAGCGCCGTTTAGTTTTATTTTCAAACTAATTCTATTTGGTATTGGAATGAATAGCTCTTTCTTTATTTTAAAAATAATTTTAGATTTGAATGGTAACATATCATCAGCCATATGTGATTTAGGTCATAATTTATTTCAAAAAAACATATGCTTTTCTGAATTAATTAACACTATAAATACAAATATAGCTATTGATACTAATTCTCTTAATATTTTTTCACTTGATGGTTTAATAAAAGGAACTTTAAGTATGTCTCTTTTAAACTTGGTATTTTCTTATTCTCTTAGATATATTATGATTAAAGTATTTGTTTTACTTTCTCCTTTTGCTATTTTGACATTAACTGTTGAAAAAACAAGTTGGTTCTTTAAAGTATGGTTTCGCAATTTATTTTCTCTTTTATTTATTCAAATCATTGTAGCTATTGTTTTATTAATATTATTTTCTATGGACTTTTCATCTAATAATTTGTTTTCAAAATTTATTTATATTGGTGGCATTTATGCTTTAATAAAAACAAATTCTCTTGTTCGTGATTTTATAGGAGGAGTTTCCACAGAAATTTCACAAAATGTGAAAAACTTAGTTGGATTTAATTCTTAAAATGAAAGAAGGTGAAAAATGAAGTTTATTTTTCCACAAAATTATAATTTTAAAAATAAATTATTTGGCGTTATTGATTACTCTACTGCTTTTATAAATTTGGCATGGTATACTCTAGTTTTTTTGTTTGTCCATTTTGTATTTCATAGCTTAACTGTTAAAATATTTACTTTTGTAATTCTTTGTTTTCCACTACTCTTACTTAGCTTTGTTGGATTTAATGGAGAAAATATTTTGTATGTCCTTTATTACTTTGTGCATTTTATATTCAAACAAAAATTATTTCTTTATAAAAAATAATTTTTCATCTTGAAATTTTTGTCTAAAAAAGTTATAATGTGAATTACCAAGTTTATTCAATAATGGGGTGGGGATTATAATGAAATTAGAACAAAAAGAAAAATCACTTTTATTTTCAGTAACAAACATACCTGATATCTTCTTTGCTGAGTATTTATCTAATTTACCAGGAGATTATTTAAAATTATATCTATATCTTGTTTTTTTATCAAAATATGGAAAAGATATTAAGCTAAACGATTTGTCTAAAAAATTAAATATTCCTCTAAAAACTATTAATGATGGTATGAAATATTTGGAAGATAATAATTTATTATTAAAAAAAGTTACTGGATATATTGTTCTAGACTTACAAGAAGTTACTCTTCGCAATTTATATACCCCTAATTTAACTATGTCTAAAGAAAAAGTAGAGCAAACAGCTAAAAATAATTCAAGAGCAAAAGCTATTGAGCATATTAACAACATGTATTTTCAAGGAATCATGGGGCCATCTTGGTATAATGATATTGACTTATGGTTTAAAAAATATGAATTTGATGAACAAGTCATGATTGCTTTGTTTAATTATTGTTATAATAATAGTGCACTTCATAGAAATTATGTTCAAACTGTTGCTGAAGCTTGGTACAATAATAAAATTAAATCATATAACGATTTGGATCAATATTATGAAAAACAGGAAAGTTTAAATAAATATAAAAAAGCAATTGCTAAAAAATTAGGAAAATATAACGGTCTTACTCAATATGAAGAAGCATATATAGAAAATTGGGTTTTAAATTTTGGATATGATATGAATATTATTGAAATTGCTTTAAAACGTACTACTCTAAAACAAAATCCTACTTTTGAATATATTAATAATCTAATTACTGATTGGCATGAGAGAAATTTAAAAACACCTAGCGAAGTAAATGCTTTTATTGAGCAACGTAAAAAGCAAGAAAAATCAGTAAAAGATTTAAAGAAAACTGTTAATAAAACCAGTTATCAACAAAGAAACTATGATAATCTTGACTTTTTATATGCAAATCAAGTAAATAAGGAGGCTTAAATGTCAAATGAAGTTTTAAATTCTTTATTAAAAGAGTATGACCAGAAGAAACGAAAAGCGGAATTAGATTTAGAGAAAAGAAAAGAGAATTTATATCAGGCTATTCCTAGACTACAAGAAATTGATGATGAATTGAATAATTTTGCAATTTCTACTGCTAAAAATATTTTACTACATAATGATGCATCTTATATTGATTTAAGTAACAAAATTGAGCAATTAAAACTTGAAAAATCTTCTATTTTAAAAGATGCTAATCTAAGCGATAATTATTTACAACCTCATTATGAATGTTCAATTTGTAAGGATACTGGATATGTTTTCAATGACATTGAAGGAAGTCGCATGTGTAGTTGTTTAAAGCAAAAATTGTTAGATGCTTCTTTTCATAAATCAAATATTGCAAATTTAGATAAAGAAAATTTTTCTACTTTTAATGAAAATGTTTTTTCTAATGAAGTAGATGTTGCCAAATATCGTTTTAATATTTCTCCACGCGAAAACATCAAAAATATCAAGCAAAAATGCATTTATTTTGTTGATAATTTTGATAATCCAGATGTTAAAAACTTATTGTTTACTGGCAATACTGGTTTACGGTAAGACTTTTATGTCAAATTGCATTGCGCAAGAATTATTAAAAAAAGGTAAAACCGTTCTTTATCAAACAGCTCCTGTATTGCTTGAAAGTGTAATCGATTACAAAATGAATCGTCAAAAAGATTTTGCTGATAACATATATAACTCTGTTTTAAATGTAGATTTACTCATTATTGACGATTTAGGTACAGAAAGTTTAAATAGCATGAAATTAAGTGAATTATTTACAATTTTAAATACTAGAATATTAAATTTGAATCAAAAAATAACTAAAACAATTATTTCTACAAATTTAAGTATTAAAGATATTTTTAATTACTATGAAGAGCGTATAGGTTCCAGAATTGCTGGTTATTATGATATTTTTTATTTTTTTGGTGATGATTTAAGATTTAAAAAATCCAACTAAATTTTAGTTGGATTTTTTATTTTTATTCTTCATTTATATCTTTTATGTCATTATTTAAAATTTCTATACTTACTACTTTGCCTCCATCATTTGTTCTCATCAATGTAACTCCTTGTGTTGACCTTCCTAGAATGCTTATATCATCTACTTTTAATCTAATTATAGTTCCAGTATTAGTTACTAACATTACGTCTTCACCTTCGACAGCAATTTTGACTCCTACTACTTTTCCTGTTTTTGGTGTAATTTTGTAAGTAATTACTCCCTTTCCACCTCTATTTTGCACTCTATATTCATCTAATTCTGTCCTCTTTCCAAATCCATTTTCTGTAATTGCAAGTAATGTTGCTTTTCCACCGCTAATAACTGATTCCATACCGACAACTTCATCGTCTTCGTCTAATCGAATTCCAATGACACCTTGTGAAACTCTACCCATTGGACGTACATCTTTTTCATCAAAAGTAATGCACATACCGTTTCTAGTTACTAATACAACATTATCTTCTCCATCTGTTAATCTAACATCAATTAATTCATCATCTTCTTTTAGGGTAATACCTTGAAGTCCTGTTTTTCTAGTAGAATCGTATTCTTTTAAAGATGTCTTTTTAATTATACCATTTTTAGTTGCCATTAATAAGTATTTTCCTTCTGCAAAGTTTTGAAGTGGTATAACAGCTGAAACTTTTTCTCCTGGATCTAATCTTAATAAGTTAACAATAGCTGTTCCTCTAGCTGTTCTTCCTGCTTCTGGTACTTCATATCCTCTTAGTCGATATAGTTTTCCTTTATTTGTGAAGAATAAAATTACATCATGAGTTGATGCTGTAAAGATTTGTTTTACAAAATCTTCTTCTCTTGTTGCCATTCCTGTAATTCCTTTTCCTCCTCTTTTTTGGCTCTTATAAGTATCAATTGGCATTCTTTTAATATAACCAAAATGAGTTAGTGCTACAACACATTGTTCCTCTTTGATTAAATCTTCTACGTCAATTTCTCCTTCTGCTGCTACGATTTTTGTTTTTCTTTCATCTCCAAATTTGTTTCTTATTTCAATTAGTTCTTCTTTTATAATTTCAAATACTAATCTTTCACTATTTAAAATATCTTTTAAATGTGCGATTAATGCCATTAATTCATTATATTCTTCATCTATTTTTTCTCTTTGCAATCCTGATAGTGTTTTTAACCTCATGTCTAAGATGGCTTGTGCTTGTATATCTGATAAACCAAATCTTTCCATTAATCTTTCTTTTGGGTCATCATATGAAGAACGAATGATATTAATTACTTCATCGATATTGTCTAATGCAATTTTTAATCCTTCTAATATATGTGCTCTTGCTAAAGCTTTATCTAATTCAAATTGTGTTCTTCTTAAAATAACGTCTTTTCTGTGGTCGATATAGCAATCGATACATTGTCTTAATGTTAAGATTTTTGGTTCTCCATTTACTAAAGCTAGCATAATAATACCAAAAGTTGTTTGCATTTGTGTATGTTTAAATAATTGATTTAATACGACTTGTGCATTAGCATCTCTTTTTAGTTCTATAACAACTCTTACTTTGTCAATTCTATCAGATTCGTCTCTACATTCTGCAATTCCTTCTATTTTTCTTTCTTTTGACAAATCTGAAATTGTTTTTATTAAGTTTGCTTTATTAACTTGATATGGTAGAGATGATACAATAATTCTTTGTTTTCCTCCACTCATTTCTTCTATTTCTGTTTCTGCACGTAAAGTTATTTTTCCTTTTCCCGTTTTGTATGCTTCTTTAATTCCTTCTATTCCTAAGATAATTCCTTCTGTTGGGAAATCTGGTCCTTTAATAACACTCATTAAGTCTTCATCTGTTACTTCATCTTCATCAATAATTTTAATTATTCCATTAATTACTTCTGTTAAGTTATGAGGTGGTATGTTAGTTGCCATTCCTACTGCAATTCCTGAAGATCCGTTTATTAAAAGAGCTGGTATTCTTGCTGGTAATACAGTTGGTTCTTGCAATCTATCATCATAGTTTGGCATAAAATCTACTGTGTTTTTTTCAATGTCTGTCAACATGTATTCTGAAATTTTTGCCATTCTTGCTTCTGTATACCTCATGGCTGCTGCTCCATCACCATCAACAGAACCGAAGTTTCCATGCCCATCAATTAGCATATATCTCATAGAGAAATCTTGTGCTAGTCTTACCATTGCATCATAAACTGAACTATCTCCATGTGGATGATATCTACCTAACACAGAACCTACTGTATTGGCGCATTTCCTATATGGTTTGTCTGACGTGATTCCATCTTCATGCATTGCATATAGAATTCTTCTATGTACTGGTTTTAGTCCATCTCTTACATCTGGAAGTGCTCTTGATACAATAACACTCATGGCATAGTCAATGTAGGCTGTTCTCATTTCTTTTTCAATGTCTCTTTCTACAATTTTGCCGTCCATTCTTTCTTGTCTTTCTTCCATTTTATTTCCTCTTTTCCTTTATTTTTCTATATGTGTATTATACTAAAACCAGCGTTTTTTTGCAAGTGAAATACATTAAAATTCATCGTTTTTTAAACAATTAATCATTAGATTAACTCCATCAATAAATCCTTTTTTATACATGTTTTTATTATATTGTGTTATTCTAATGTTATAATTATCTTCTATCTTTTCTAATGCTTCTTTTAATTCTTTGCTGTTTTCATTGTCTTTTAATAGTTTTTCTATTGATATGTCTTTTATCTCTTCTTTTATTTTTTTGTTTGCTTGTTTTATTATATTGTCTATATTGTTTTCCTCTGCATTGTAAATTATTTCTATTATATTTTTCTCTGCTAACATTTTTTCCATTGTATTTTACCTCCTATTATTATTTTGTTTTTCTGTTGTATTTTTATTCAATATATATTATTTTTATTTATTTGTCAATGTTTATTTATGGTTAAATACTTAGATGTCTTCTATTATTATTTCCATATTGCTATACTCATATACACTATATGGACGATTTTTTTATTTTCACGTTTTTTGTGCCTTGAAAAGCACAAAAAACGCCTCGTTAGAGGCGCCTCATTATATAAATTTTTTTGTTGTGATTGAGGTATGTTACCATACCTCACCACAACTGAAAATTTTTCTTTGCTTAAACGCTTAAAACCGTTTAAGCTATTCTCTTTCTAATTTTTCAATTTTAAAACTACTTCGCAAAATATTTAAATTCTGTTTTCACAGAGTCCAGTTACACAATTAAAAGTGGGCGGAATGAAAGGCCAGCGCTGGCAAGAGACAAATTGTCGTCGTCGCGATTGCTTGTGTAATAATTGCTGTCATTACAGTAGCCTCCCCTAATGACACATGGATTGCTGGAACTGCTAGTGGTTTCTGTCGTCCATTCTACACAATTACTTGCCATATCCCAGATATTACATATTTCATCTTTTTTAGTACTATCAGTCAACTTATTTGTTCCTTGATTTGCTATTCCATCAGATATAGTATTTAAACTATTTTGTTGTGAATATTGTGTCTTTTTTGCTTCTAGGATTCTATCATCAATTGCTTGCAAAAATACTATTGCTGTATCCCATGCATAACTATTCATCAAATCACTTTCAAATGTAATAGATGTATACATACTTCTACATAGTTCTGCTGCCTTATTTTGTGTTATATAATTAAATACTTGGGCATTTGGCTTTTCTACTAATGTCCCACCTAAATATCCTGTCCAATTTTCATTTGGAGCAATGTTCTTATAATTACCTGTTAACTTTGAAATATCTAAAGTTCCACCCTCTTCTCTTGCTTCATATCTTCCTATATAATATCCTCCTGCTTCTTCTACTTTCGTTTTTCCATTAGCCTGTTCTACTGTAAATGCATTATATACTGTTGTTTTAGCTGTTGCGTTTTCTTTGTCTGATATTTTTAATTCTTGATAATAACTATCTATAGGCTCTTGATTATGTGGTGTTTCTGTACCATCATCTGTAAATGTATATCTATTTAATTTTATTGTCTTAGCATTTTCTTCTTTTTGTACCTCAGCTGTATAAACTGTTCCTACTGGTATCCATACAAATTGACTTCCTTTTGTATCTTTATATTTTGCATCTTCTATTACTACTCCTTTTGTTACATCTTCTCCTTCTACAACTTTAAATCCATCTGGTACTACTACTTTATTTCCAAACTCATCTTGTATTTCTCTATTTTCACTTGCTTGATATACATGCCCTGTTTTTATTGCCTCTTTTACTGTTGATGGTGTTTCTACTGGTGGGTCCTCTTTTCCAAAGTTTATTGTTCTACTTCCTATTGTTATTTCTCCTGTTTCCTTTATTGTTTCTTTTTCCTTTGCTGTTATTAAGTTTCTTTCTTCCAAGCTTTCTAATAATCCTTCTAATGTTTGAGCTGTTCCTTGTGCTGTTTGACTATCCATTTTTTTATTCGTTTTCCACAAGTTACATTCTTCTTCTACACTTGCTCCTCTTGTTTCTACTTTCGCTTTATTTGCTTGTGACAGTATTCCATTCTCTCCTGTTAGTGTTGCTATACTTACTGCTGCTAGTATTAGTAATACTATTATTGTTATAACTAATGCTATTAATGTTATACCCTTATTTTTTCTTATTCTTTTCATTAGACTTTTTTCATTTTTCACTTTTCTTTTTTCTCCTTTCTTTCTTTGGTTTTTATTGCTTTTTTATTTTTAAATTATTTCCATTTTTTATAAATTCTATTCCTTGAAAAGCTTTTAATACTTCTTTCTTTATTATTTCATTATAAGGATATTCACTTTTCAAGGTTCTTTTTATAAAAAATAGCTAATAATTTACATTTATATTATACTTATAGTATATGTTTTTTACAAGCTTTTTTTAATTTTGTAATATAATTGTAATATTTAAGCAGAATATTTTTATATGCTGATAGCATATTAGAAATTTTTTTATTTTATTATATAATGTAATAAAAATTTATTTATGTAAAGGATTTTATTATGAAAAATAGCAATCAAAATAATATTGAAATTGGAGAAAGAATTAGAAAAATACGAGAAGGATTAAAAATGAACCGAGAAAAATTTTCTGAAATGATAGACATTTCTGATGTATTTTTAGGTCAAATTGAAAGAGGTGAACGTTCATTAAGTTTAAAAACTTTGTGTCGAATTGTCACATTTACTGGAGCTTCAACCGATTATCTTCTATTTGGTAATGATGAAAACAATTCTACAATTAATAAAATAAATCGTATTTTATCAAAAAGTTCAAATGCTAATATTGAATATTTTTATGAAATTATTAATTGTTCACATGTATTTTTTAAAACTTATAAAAAAGATATGTAAAAACCTCTATATTATGAGGTTTTTATATTTTTATTTTAATTTTTCTGCTAACTCCAATTGCTCTTGTGTTAAATTAAAATCCTGTCCATTATTTTTAATTAGATTGTGTAATACTTCTATTGTTCTTGCTTCATTAATAATTTTTTCTATAGGTGCAATATCTTGTAATTTTTTTTCTAATTTATTATACTCTTTTTGCATTCCTTCAAAATTTTTGTCCGAAAAATATTTTTTCCAATTATTAATATATTTATTAGTATATTCTAATGATTCATATTGTTTATTAAAACTATTTTCTATATTATTCTCTACATTATTTAAAATTATATTTTTCCCCTGCTTTATCGTATTAGCTACTGTGTTATTAATAAGTCCTGCTTGTTTTACCTTATTAACGACACTATCTATTAAAGTAGACACTCCATCAATTAATCCTCCTGATTGTATTGCACTTTGCATTTGAGAAATATTCTCAAAATTCCCTGTTACAATTCCTATTGCACTTTTACCTAAATCAATTGCATCATCAATTGTTTTTGTAATTCCATCTTTTAATCCATAATTTAATAAATTGTCTTTTATATTAATTATTTGTTCATCTATAAAATCTGGTAGTAAAGCTCTTATTCCAATATCAATTGCTGTATTAATTGTTTTTCCTATAGTTGTTTCCAAAAAACTTTTTTGTGTATTTTCATTTACTAAATTATTATTTAATTTAATATCATTATTTTTTTCTAAATTATTTATTTCCATCATAGTTCTCCTTTTTACTTTTTTTATTTATTGAGATTTTTTCTTATTATTGTTTTAGTGTTGAAATGTTTGTTCTATTATTTTTTGTATGTTTTTAATTACATGAAGAAAATTTTTTTAATTTTCATTCAACTATGTAAACCATGTTTTGTATTCATTTTTATTTTTTTCTTTTTACTTATTATTTTGTACATCATTTAAACGCCCAGCTTTTCTTTTAAATTTTTTTCTATTGTTGTACCATTTTTTTCTACTTTCATTTCCTTTTTTTGTAAAAATCAAAATTTATTTTGTAACCTAATGTTTTAAATTGTTTTCTTTGCTCTTTAGTACATTTTTTTGCTTTAAATTTTTATTCTATTAATTTTTCTAATTTACAAATAAAAAATTTTTTAATTAATAAATTTTATTTTTTCTTTTTATTTTTGTCTTTTTTTATAGTAATTTTTTATTTTCAAAACTTTTTATTTTAAATTTTTATTTTTTATATAAAATATTATTAGTATTCTAATGTCACTTTTTTCTGTGTCGTTTTTATTTTTACATTAATTTTTAAATATTACGATTTTTATTTTTGTTTTTTATTCTAAATTTTATTTTTTATTTGTTTTTTATATATAATATTTTATTTTTCATTTTCAATTTTTTATTTTTAATTCATTATTTTTATATTTAATATTTTTTTACTTTCAATTTATTATTTTATATTTTCAAATTTATTTCTTAAATTATTAATTTGTATTTTTTATTTTAATTATTTTTACTTTTTATATTTATTTAATTATTTTTCTGTAAAATATTTTTTATGATTTTTTATTTATTAGAATGATATTTTAAAATTCTAAAAATTTTTTAGTTCTTTCTTGCATTTGTTTTCAAAATTTTCTCTCTGCGCTTTGCTTCTCCTGTATTCTGTATTGTCAAAAATTAATTTGTTTTGCTTGTAATATGTAAACTCTTTTTTGTTAAACTTTTCTTTTCGCTTCTTTTTTCTTTTATTTGTTTTTTTCCTTTAATGCCTAGCTTTTTATCTTCCAAAATTTCTTTTTCGTTGAAAAATTATTTCTTTTTTATTTCCATTTTTTGTATTTATCAAAGATTATTTTGTAACCTAACTTTTTTTATCTCTTTTTTCCTTTTTTGCATATTTTTTTAGAATTAAAATTTTTTTTCCTGTCCATCGATCTAATTTGTTAATAAAAAATTTTTTTATTAATCAAATTGACTTTTTTATTTCTTCTTTATATTTTTTATACAGATTTTTCTTTTTAATTTTTCTATCTTTAATTTTTATATTAAATTTTATTTTGTATAAAAATTATTTTAAGTCTTTTTATTTTATTTTTTAATTTGCAATTTTTATTTTTGTATTATTATTTTT
>CANRLE010000016.1 GCA_947631385.1 uncultured Clostridia bacterium
ATGTTGAAATTGGCAGAGACAAGAGATGAAATTAGTGTGGTAGCAGATCAACATGGTTCTCCTACATATGCAGAAGATTTAGCAAATATTATAGGTGAAGCAATTGAAAAGAAAATACCATATGGAATTTATAATGCAACAAATCAAGGATATACAACATGGTATGACTTTACAAAGACAATATTTGAATATGCAGGAGTTAAGTGTAAAGTAAATCCAGTTACTACTGAAGAATATATTGAAATGATGAAAATTACACAGGCTAAAAGACCAAAAAATTCAAAATTATCTAAAGATAAATTATTAGCACAAGGAGTAACAGTACCAGAATGGGAGGAAGCATTAAAAAGATATTTAAAAAAAGAAGGAAAGATGTAAAATGAAAAATAGAAAAGGAATTATCTTAGCAGGAGGAACTGGAAGTAGGTTATATCCATTAACACATGCTATATCAAAACAAATTATGCCGGTTTATGATAAACCAATGATTTATTATCCATTATCTGTATTAATGGAAACCAATATCAGAGAAGTGTTAATTATCACAACTCCAAGAGATATAAGTGTATTTCAAGAATTATTAGGAGATGGAAAACAATGGGGAATGAAATTTGAATATAAAATTCAGGACAAGCCTAATGGCTTAGCAGAAGCTTTTATCATAGGAGAGGATTTTATAGGAGAAGATAATGTTGCCATGATATTGGGTGATAACATGTTCTATGGTTCTCATTTAGCAGAAATGTTAAAACGAGCGAATGAAAGAGAAAATGAGTCTACGATATTTGGCTATCAAGTAAAAGATCCAACAGCTTATGGTGTGGTAGAAATCAATGAAGAAGGAAAAGCAATTTCAATTGAAGAAAAACCAAAAAAACCAAAATCTAATTATGCTGTTCCGGGCTTATATTTTTATACCAATGATGTAGTAAAAATAGCAAAAAATATAAAACCATCTGCTAGAGGAGAATTAGAAGTAACTACTATAAATGAAGAATATATGAAAAATGATAAGTTATATGTTGAAACTTTTGGAAGAGGTATGACTTGGTTTGATACAGGAACACATGATGCTTTATTAGAAACTGCAAGTTTTGTTCAAACGATTGAAAAACGACAAGGATTACAAGTTTGTTGCCCAGAAGAAATTGCTTATCAAAAAGGTTGGATAACAGGAGAACAATTATCAAAATTAGCAGATAAATACATGAAAACAGATTATGGAAAATATCTAAAAGATATAATAAAATAGGAGTATAATGTGAAAAAAGTAATCAATATATGCAATCATGTAATACATAAAATAGCTACAAATTTTTTAGCCATTCTATTTACCATTATTATAATAGGAATGCTGTGCATGAATTCGATTTATTTGTATATAGATAAACCAGATTTTCAGGTAAATAACATTTGGAACTATATAGGAATTTTGGTAAATGTAATTGGAATTATAGTTTTTATAATTATAAATAAAATTATTGAATTAAAGTTTTCTAAAAAAAATTTTTTTACAGTTATTATATTTTTAATATATTTGATTGGTGAAATTGTGTATTTAAAATTGGTTCCACTAAAACCATTTTCTGATATGTATTATGTTACAGAAATAGCAAGTTCCAATTTTAAAAATCAAATACAATATTTGCAAACCTATCCAAACAATTTACCAACTACCATTATATTTTATTTACTATTAAAAATGTCTAGTAATAATGTTTTCATTATAAAATTATTTAATGTTTTTTGTAATATAATAACTATTTATTTTGCTTATAAAATCTATTATAATGTATATAAACAAAATAACAAGATGGTAATTTTATTGGGAATTACATCAATATCAACATTTTTATATGCAAATAATGCTTATAATGATATTATATTTACTTTATTAACAACTATTATACTTTATCTTGTAACAAAGGAAGAAAGGACAAAAAAAGATATCATTTTATTAGTAATAATGTCATTTTTGCAATTTATTATAAGACCAGTAGGAATTATACTAATTATAGCAATATGTATGTATTTTATACTTAAGAAATATGATTACAAAATGGTAATAACAATAGTTTCTATGTTTGTTATATTTAATTTGTTATATACTCTATTAGAAAATTGTATGATACCTAAAAGTGAGGAGACACAGCAATATCCAATATGGTCTTTTATTCAAATGGGAATTAATGAAGAAGAATTTGGCTTCCAAAATAGTACACATTCTACAAAATGGACAGTTGATGATGTAAAAGATAGAATTAATGAATTAGGAGTTAAAAGATTAGGAGTATTATTGGCCAAGAAAGAGTATTGGCTATGGACAGAAGGGACTTATCAAGTAGGACGATATGCATTTGGCGATGGACAAGAAGGAATGTATGATTATGAAACACCCATAACAAAACTTGTTGTGAGTCCAGATAGTTCTAAAATTAGAAAAGCATTAGACTATATAATGAAAGGTCAATATTTTGTATTTATATTATTATCTTTTGTTGAACTAGTTATAAAAGATAAAAGTGAGGACGAAAAAGAAAAGGAAGATTTACTTTATTATTTTATTATAGGATTATTTTGCTTTTATTTAATTTGGGAAATAAAATCTAGATATATTTATTGCTTATATCCAATATTTTTGATATTATCAACAAGAGGAATAGAAAAAATAAAAAGAAGGGAGAAACTAAATGGGAAAATTTAAAAAAATTGAAACTTCTATTGAAGGGGTATGCATTATAGAACCAACTGTTTTTGGTGATAATAGAGGATATTTCATGGAAACTTATAGTAAACCAGATTTTGAAGAAATAGGATTAAATTATGATTTTGTACAGGATAATCAATCAAAGTCTAAAAGAGGAGTACTAAGAGGTTTGCATTTTCAAAAAGAAAATACTCAAGCAAAATTAGTGAGAGTAATCAAAGGAGAGGTTTTTGATGTTGCAGTAGATTTAAGACCCGAAAGCAAAACTTATGGAAAATGGGAAGGAGTAATTCTTTCAGCGGAAAATAAAAAAATGTTTATGATTCCTAAAGGATTTGCTCATGGATTTCTAGTTCTATCAGAAGAAGCGGAATTTGTATATAAGTGTGATGATATATATAATCATGAAGCAGAAGGTGGACTAGCTTGGAATGACCCAGATGTAGGAATTGAATGGCCTTTAGGAGATATTCAAATAGAAGATTTGTTGACTTCTGAAAAAGATGCTAAATGGCCTACATTGAAAGAATTAAAAAATAGTGATTTATTTAAAAATTTATAATTGCAGTATAAAAGGAAAGGAAAAGAAAAAATGAAAAATGTATTAGTAACAGGAGCAGCAGGCTTTATAGGAGCAAATTTTGCAGAATATTTTGTAAATAAACATCCAGACTATAATGTAGTAGTTGTAGATAAATTAACTTATGCAGGAAATTTGGATAATCTAAAAAAAGTACAGGATAAAATAACTTTTATTCAAGCTGATATTTGTGATTTTGAAAAAATGAAAGAAGTATTTAGCAAATATGATATTAATGGAGTTATTCATTTTGCAGCAGAATCGCATGTAGATAATAGTATTAAAAACCCATTTATATTTACACAAACAAATGTAATAGGTACACATACTTTATTAGAAACAGCAAAACAAATGTGGGGAGAAGGAAGTCCAAATAAATTTGTACATATTTCAACAGATGAAGTTTATGGTTCTTTGGGAGAAGAAGGATATTTCACAGAAAAATCACCAATTAAGCCAAGTAGCCCTTATTCATCTTCAAAAGCAAGTTCTGACTTAATTGCATTAGCATATAAAGAAACATATAAAATGAATGTAAATGTAACTAATTGTTCTAACAATTATGGACCATATCAACACAATGAAAAATTAATACCACATATGATTAAATTAGCATTAAAAAATGAGAAATTACCAGTCTATGGAGAAGGATTAAACATTAGAGATTGGTTATATGTAGAAGACCATTGTGAAGCAATTGATATAGTATTTCATAAAGGAGTAGCAGGAGAAAGATATAATATTGGTGGACATAATGAAAAGAGAAATATAGAAATAGTTAAATTAATATTACAAAGGTTAGGAAAATCAGAAGACTTAATTGAACATGTTACTGATAGAAAAGGACATGATTACCGTTATGCAATTGATCCTACTAAGATTAGCAAAGAGTTAGGTTGGCTACCAAAAACAAAATTCGAGGATGGTATTGTAAAAACGATTGACTGGTATTTAGAAAATCCAGAATGGTTGAAATAAATCGGTAATAAAAAAGCAATTAAAATGTAATAAATTAACAGTAAAAAAATATTCCCTTTTTCAACAAATTGTGATAAAATATGCTTGTAAAAAAATAGGGAGGGAATATAAATGAAAATTAATATAAAATATAAATTTATAATAGTATTTGTCATGTTTACTTTATTGCAAGTAGGCTTATTAAATACTATTATTTCTTTTGCAAAAGATAATGATGAACAAGTAATAGCAGATGGTACATATGCTATTAAATCAGCCATTAATAGTAATTATGCATTAGATGTAGCAGCAGCTTCTAATGCTAATAAGGCAAATGTTGCTTTATATAAATATAATGAAGCTACAAATCAACAATTTAAAATAAAATATTTAAATGATGGATATTATCAAATAACAGCTGTACATTCAGGAAAAGCCTTAGATGTACAAGCAAGTGGAAAAGTAAATAGAACAAATGTAGAACAATATAAATTAAATGTTCCTTCAACTGAAAACCAAAAATGGAAAATTCAAAAAAACACAGATGGTACATATTCTTTTATATCAGAATGTAATGATTTATATTTAGATGTATATCAAGGAATAGCACAAAATCATGCAAATATTCAAATGCATACAAAAAACAATCAAGTAAATCAAAAATTTAAAATAGAAGCTGTAAATACTGAAGAGGTTAAAGTAACTGGAACAAAAACAATAGCAGATGGTACATATGCTATAAAATCAGCTATTAATAGTGATTATACATTAGATATAACAAGTGCATCAACAGCTGATAAAGCTAATGTTGAATTATATAAGTATAAGGGAGAAAAAAATCAACAATTTAAAATAAAATATTTAAATGATGGGTTTTATCAAATAACAGCTGTGCATTCAGGAAAATCATTAGATGTACAGGCAAATGGAAAAACTAATGGAACAAACGTAGAGCAGTATAAATTAAATAATCCAGCAACAAAAAATCAAAGATGGGTTATAAAACAAAATACAGATGGTACATATTCTTTTATATCAGAATGTAATGGTTTATATTTAGATGTATACCAAGGATTAGCACAAAATCATACAAATATTCAAATGTATAAGGGAAATAATCAAAAAAATCAAAAATTTAAAATTGAAAAAGTTACACAAGATAATAATAACACAAATACAGGAAATTCTATACAGGGAAGTAAAACAATAGCAGATGGTATATATTCTATTGCAACAGCAGTATCAAATAATTATGTTCTAGATGTAGAAGGAGGCTCAAAAGAAAATCGTGCAAATATTCAAATATATGAGAAACAAGTAGCAAATAGACAAAAATTTAAAGTAGAATATTTAGGTGATGGTACTTATAAAATAATGGCAGTATATTCTAGCAAAGTTTTAGATGTACAGGGAGATGGAAAAGTAGCAGAAACAAACGTATGTCAATATACTCCTAAAAATCCACTTCCTAATAATGAAAAGTGGATAATAAAAGAAGCTGGTGGAGGTTATTATTACATAATTTCAAAATCAAGTGGATTATATTTAGATTTATATGGTGGAATTGCGAATAATGGAACAAACATACAAATTTTTACAGGACATGGAGGAAACTCTCAAAAATTTAAATTTGTACAACCATCAGAGCTAAAAATTGATACTACTAAATATCCAAAATACAAGGAAAAAATAGAAACATTGATGAATAACCATCCAGGTTGGAATTTTGAATTAGTTTATACAGGCTTGCGTTTTGATGATGTAATAGCAGGGGAAGCATCTCTTCATTCTAGAAATTTAGTCCCAAAGAGTTATGGCGGAGAATGGATATGTCCTACTTGTGGAACTAAATTGTATGATAGTGGATGGTATTGTGCTTCTCAAAAAGCAACAGCTTATTATATGGATCCAAGAAACTTTTTAGATGAAACTAATGTATTTCAATTCCAAGATGTGAATGAATACATAAATGGTGTATGCACTTTACAAGGAATACAGACAAAATTAAACGGAACATTTTTACAAAATTATGCTACTGCTGTAGATAATGCTTGTAAAAACCAAAATGTAAATCCTTATTATATTATAGCAAGAGTATTACAGGAGCAAGGTTCAAGCGGAACGACAATTGGAAAAGGAATGCCAGGAGGAGATGGAAAAACATATTATAATCCATTTAACATAGGAGCTAGTGGAAATGGATATGATCAAATTTATGCTAATGCTTTAGAAACAGCTAAAAAGAATGGATGGAATACAATGCAGAAAGCACTAGAAGGTGGTATTGAATTCTGCAAAAAGAATTGGTTAGAAAATTATCAAAATACATTATATTTAAATAAATTTGATATTGATAAAAGAAGTGGTGGAAGTTTATATACACATCAATATATGCAAAATTTAATGGCTGCTTATAGTGAATCAACAACTTTGAGAAGTATGTATGCAAATACAAATAAGCTTGAGTCTAACTTTACATTTATTATACCAATGTATGAAGGAATGAGTTCTACAATTTCACAATTACCTTCAAATGATCAAGAAACATCACCAATAAATGTGCAAATAACAGCAAATGGTGGATTATGGATTCGAAAAGAAGCAAATGAAAAATCTGCGACAATAAGATTAATCAATAAAGGAGAAGTAATATTATCTGTACAAAGAGGAGTTAATAGTAATTGGCATAAAGTAATTACAACAGATGGAAAAATCGGATACATGTCTGGAACATATTTAAAGCAAGTACAAGATGTAACAAATTGTAATTATACAGCAAAAGTAAAAACACAAGATGGAATTGGATGCAATATAAGAGTTGGACCAAGTACTTCTTTAGGATTAGTAACAGCTATAGCAGATAATGTTTCTGTTACTGTAATAAATCAAGGAACTTATAATAATATTGATGGCTATAATTGGTATAGAGTGAGATTATCAAATGGTCAGCAAGGGTTCATGCCATCTAAATTTTTAGTAAAATAATAGAATAGGAAATAGGATATGAAAAACGTAAAAAAAATAATAATGTTTTTAATAATGTTAGTTATTATCAGTACATTTAGTATCGTATATGCAGATCCAAATAGTAGCAAAGGATTTGCAGAATATGATGATGAGCAAGCTGAAACAGAAACACAGGAAATGATGGAAGAACAACAAAAAGAATTAGAAAGTGCAGCTGGCAAATCTACAAATAACTATTTAGAAAGTTTGCAAGTAGAAGGACATGAAATGTCACCTGAATTTGACAAGCAAACTGTGGAATATGTACTAAAGGGAAGCTTAAATACTGATAAAATTAACATTATAGCAAAGCCAGATGATGAAACAGCTACTGTGCAAGGTGCAGGTACTATTCAAATACAAGATAATCAAAAGGAATTTAGAATTGATGTAACAGCAGAATCTGGTACAGTAAGAACTTATATAATATATGTAAGTGAGGAAGCGCAAGAACAGGAAGAACAGAAACAAGGAGAAGTGGTTCAGCCAGAAGAACCAGGACAGCAAGAAGAGGTACAAGTAGATGCAGATGCAGAATCAGAAGTTAAAAGTGAAAGTAATATAAACTGGATTATCTTTATAGTTGTTATTCTAATAGTAATTTTAGTAATAATATTCCTTATTAGAAAAAATAGTAATAATGGAAAACATTAAAATAATCTTAAAAGTATATAATTTTGACAAAATTATATACTTTTTGT
The DNA here is from genome assembly GCA_947631385.1 of uncultured Clostridia bacterium. Lineage (GTDB taxonomy): Bacteria > Bacillota > Clostridia > TANB77 > CAG-508 > CAG-269. The sequence goes on from CANRLE010000016.1 coordinate 7,952, forward strand.
TTTTTTTGTGATATTATATGCATGAAATTATAAAAAGGGGATTGATAAATATGAACAATATAAAAATATTTGCATGTCCAACAGCAGAAGAATTTACAAAAGAAATATGTGATTATTTAGGAATAGAAATGGGAAAAATAAATCATCAAAAATTTAAAAATGACAATAATTTTGTACAAATTATGGAAACGGTAAGACAAAAAGATGTATATATAGTGCAAACAACCAAGCCTCCTGTCAATGAAAGAATTATGGAGTTATTAATTACAATAGATGCAGCTCAAAGAGCATCTGCAAAAAACATCAATGTAATTTTACCATATTTCCCATATTCACGTTCAGATAAAAAAGATCAACCTCGTGTGCCAATAACAGCAAAACTGATGGCAGAAATTTTAGAAGCAGCAGGTGCTACAAGAGTTATAACATGTGACCTTCATAACCCAGCTATACAAGCATATTTTAGGATTAATTGTGATAGATTAACAGGAGAAAATATACTAGAAAAATATTTTAAAAAGAAAAATTTAGAAGATATGGTTATTGTAGCAACAGATGCAGGAAGTTCTAAAAAAGCATATAAATATTCTCAATTTTTCAATTGCCCAATTGCATTAGTAGATAAAAGAAGAGAGGGAAATGATGATAGAGCAATAGCTAGTACGATTATTGGAGATGTAACAAATAAAAATGCAATTATTTTTGATGACGAGATTGATACAGCAGGTTCAATGATAGAAACAGTAAAAGTACTACAAAAATTCGGTGCAAAAAATATCTATGCAGGTGCAACACATGGAATTTTATCTGGTCCAGCTATTGAGAGAATTAGAAATTCTGGAATTAAAGAATTAGTATTAACAAATACAGTACCTGTACCAGAGGAAAAAAGAATTGATAATATTACTGTTTTATCAATAGCACCATTATTTGCTGAGGCAGTAAAACGTCTTAATGAAGAAAGACCATTAGGCGAAATGTATGAACAAATATAAAGGATAGATAAAATGAAAGAAGATAAAGATAAAAATAAAATTAGTTTAAAAACAATAAAAGATATATATATCAAATATAAAGAAATAATAAATTATTTAGTATTTGGAGGATTAACAACAATTGTTAATTTTGTTACATATTTTATTTTTACCAAAGTTATAGGTATAGAAGAAGTACTAAGTAGTGGAATAGCATGGTTTTGTTCTGTATTATTTGCATATATAACTAATAAATTATTTGTTTTTGACAGTAAAACAGATGGTAAAAAAGCTCTAGTAATTGAATGTATATCATTTTTTGGAGCTAGAGTTGTATCTGGAATTTTATGTGATGTAGGCACTTTTGCTATTATGGTAAAAGTATTGCATATTAATGATATTATAGCAAAAATTATAACTCAAGTGATGGTAGTAATTGTTAACTATGTTTTTAGTAAATTACTTGTATTTAAGAAAAATAAATAGAAAAGAAGGAAGTAAAAATGAAAAAAGTATCAGTTGTTATACCAATGTATTATGAAGAAGAAGTGGCACAAACTTGTTATGATAGGGTAGTTGCAATTCTTGAAAAAATAGAAAATTATGATTATGAAATTATATTTGTTAATGATGGAAGTAAGGATAAAACTTTAGAAATTTTAGAAGCAATAGCACAACAAAATGAAAAAGTAAAGGTAATCTCTTTTTCTAGAAATTTTGGACACCAAGCAGCTGTTACAGCTGGAATCAAAGAAGTAACTGGAGATGCTGTTGTAATTATTGATGCTGATCTTCAAGATCCACCAGAATTAATACCTGATATGTTAAAATATTGGGAACAAGGAAATGAAGTTATATATGGTAAGAGGAAGACAAGAAAAGGTGAATCTGCTTTCAAATTGTTAACTGCTAAAATGTTTTATAAAACGTTAAATGCATTGTCTGATGTAGAAATTCCAAAGGATACAGGAGATTTTAGATTAGTTGATAGAAAAGTAATAGATGTGGTAAATGCTATGCCAGAACATAATAAATTTTTAAGAGGTTTATTTAGTTGGGTTGGCTTTAAGCAAATGGCTTATGAGTATGAAAGACAAGAAAGATATGCAGGTAAAACTAAATATCCATTGAAAAAGATGTTAAAGTTAGCTTCTGATGGTATAATGGGATTTTCTACAAAACCTTTGAAAATAGTTGGTGGCTTGGGAATGATTACTATATTTCTTTCAATTGCTATTTTGATTTATTCATTAATTTCATATGCTTTTAATTTAAATCAATTAGCACCGGGCTGGACATCTATTATGGTTGCAATTACTTTGTTTAGTGGTGTACAGTTGATATCTATTTGGATTATAGCAGAGTATATTGCTAGAATTTATGATGATACTAAAAAGAGACCAGAATATATTGTAGATAAGAAAATAAATTTTAAATAGTTGTTACTTAACTCCCAGTTGCATAAAATACTATAAAAGGCTTTATAATTATATTTTTTCATAACTTTGGTGTCGCAACTTCCATAATAAAAGTTATATGTCAGTTGCTCCAAATCGCACTCGCATAGCTCGTTTGGTCGCTTACGCAGTTATTCAAAATATAATTATAAAGCCTTTTTATAGTTTGCTATGTAACTGTTTCTAACGAATTGCTATTAAGAAAAATAAATTTTAGTTTGTACAGTAATGAACGATTATATTACTTGATAAATTTTTACATATTGGTATTGACATCTTATTTATTATGACGTATAATTTTATTATGGAGGTGATAATGTGGAAGATGTTTTAGAAAAAATTTTAGAAGAGATGAAGAACATAAGAAAAGAAGTACAAGATACAAAACAAGAATTGCGTGGAGATATCCAAGGGGTAAGGCAAGAATTACATGAAGAAATCCAAGGAGTAAAGCAAGAATTACATGAAGAAATCCAAGGAGTAAAGCAAGAGTTACATGAAGAGATCCAAGGAGTAAAGCAAGAATTACATGAAGAAATCCAAGGAGTAAAGCAAGTGCTACATGAAGAAATCCAGGGTGTAAGGCAAGAGTTGCATGAAGAGATTCAAAGCAAAATTGACCAACAAAGTCAGGAGATAGCTGATGAACTAAATAATATAGTAATTTATATGGAAAGAAGAGATAATGGATTGAAAAAAGAGATTGATGAAATAAAGGAGCAAAATAAAAAAATACTAGAAGAATTAAGCTTAAACAGAGAAGAACACAGAGTATTTAGTTATAAAATAAATAGATTAGAATTAATACATGAAGAAGAATTAAAAGCATTAGAAAATGGTTGATATAGAAATATATCAACTTTTTTTAAAATATAATATAAGATATACACAAAATGGAAAAAATATGGTAAAATAGAAAACAAATAAAACCTTTAATAAGAAGGAGAGAAAAATATATGGATAAAAAAAGAATATTAACAGGAGATAGACCAACAGGAAGATTACATATAGGGCATTATTTTGGTTCACTAAAAAAAAGAATTGAATTACAGGAAAGTGGGGAGTATGACCCATATATACTAATTGCAGATGTTCAAGCATTAACAGACAATTTTAATCACCCAGAAAAAGTAAGAAAAAATGTAAGAGAAGTAGCAATGGATTATCTATCATGTGGGATTGACCCCAAAAAAACAACTATATACATACAATCAATGATACCAGAAGTAGCAGAATTAACTGTATTTTATTCAAACTTAGTTACAATAGCAAGATTAGAAAGAAATCCAACAGTAAAAACAGAAATTGCACAAAAAAAGGAACTATTTGGAGAAAGTGTTACATATGGCTTTTTAGGGTATCCTGTAAGTCAAGCTGCAGATATAACAGCGTTTGAAGGAAAAATAGTACCTGTTGGAGAGGACCAATTACCATTGATAGAACAATGTAGAGAAATTGTAAGAAAATTCAATAGTATTTATGGAGAAGTACTAGTAGAGCCAGAGGCAGTATTATCAAGTGGAAAAAGAATAAAAGGATTAGATGGAAATGAAAAAATGGGAAAATCTTTAGGAAATGCCATTTATTTGTCAGATTCAGAAGATGAAATAACCAAAAAAGTAATGAGTGCTGTAACAGACCCTAATAGAATAAAAAAAGATGATTTAGGAAATCCTGATATATGTATGGTAGCTTATTATCATAATCTGTTCAGCACAGATGAAGAAATAAAAGCAGTATGTGAAGAATGTAAAGCTGGAAAACGAGGATGTGTAGCTTGTAAAAAGCAATTAGCGAAAAACATTATAGATATGCTTCAACCAATTAGAGAAAAAAGAGCTTATTATGAGGCTCATCCAGAAGAAGTGGACAAAATTTTGATAGAAGGAACTAATAAAGCTAGAGAAGTCGCAAAGGAAACTATGAAAAAAGTAAAGAAAGCGATGATGCTGGATTATTTTGAATAGGACTTATAAGAAGGAGAAAGGTATGTTTGTAGATTACACGAAAATAATAATAAAATCAGGAGATGGTGGAAATGGAGCCGTAGCCTTTAGAAGAGAAAAATATGTAGCAGCAGGAGGACCTGATGGTGGAGATGGAGGCAACGGAGGAAATATTTATTTCCAAGTAGACAAAGATAAAAATACACTAATTGACTTTCGCTATAATAGAAAATTCAAAGCACAAAATGGAGAAAATGGGAGTGGAAGTCATTGTAATGGAAAATATGGAGAAGATTTATATATTAAAGTGCCAATTGGGACTGTCATTAAAGATGTAGAAACAGGGAAAATAGTAGCTGATTTATCAAAGCCAAACCAAACAGAACTAATTTTAAAAGGAGGTAGAGGAGGTAGAGGAAATTCACATTTCAAGACTCCTACTAGACAAGCTCCAAGATTTGCAGAGGATGGAGAAAAAGGAGAAGAAAAAGAAATAATATTAGAGTTGAAGCTGTTGGCAGATGTTGGACTTTTAGGATTCCCTAATGTTGGAAAATCAACCTTTTTAAAGTCTGTTACTGATGCTAAACCTAAAATTGCAAATTATCATTTTACAACATTAGATCCAAATTTAGGGGTTGTAAAGACTAAAGATGGGGATGGTTTTGTAATAGCTGATATCCCAGGAATTATAGAAGGGGCAAGTGAAGGTGTTGGATTAGGAATTCAATTTTTAAGACATGTTGAAAGAACAAGACTATTATTACACTTTTTAGATGTTTCTTCACAAGAAGGAAGAAATCCAGTAGAAGATTTTTATGCAATAAATAAAGAATTAAAAAAATATAGTGAAAAATTGTCTCAAAGAAAGCAAATAATAGTAGCAAATAAAGTAGATGTTATGCAAGATGATACTTTATTAAAAGAAGTGGAAGAATTAGCAAAAAAAGAAAAATTACAGTTATATTCTATATCAGCGGTTACAGGTCAAGGTGTTCAAGAATTAATTAATGATGTATCTAATATATTAAAAACCTTACCAAAAGAAGATGTAATTGAGGTAGAAGATAAGATAGTTTATACTTTGGAAGATAAACAAGATCAATGGAGCATTCAAGAAAAGGATGGAGTGTTTATTGTATCAGGAAAAGCTGTGGAAAGGCTTATGGGAAGAGTAAATATAGAAGATAATGAATCAATGTATTATTTGCAAAAAAGTTTGAAAAATATGGGAATAGAAGAAAAACTAAAGCAAATGGGAGTGCATGAAGGAGATACAGTTATATTGGCTGACTGGGAATTAGAATGGTATGAGTAATAGTAGATTATAAAAACTTTCCAAAAACACTTGAAATTTATTCCAAAATATAGTACAATAGGTATGTCAAAAAGACATACCTTTTACTTAGCTTTAAGATAACACCTAAACTTTAAGCTCAGTTTAAGGCAAATAAGAAATATAGGAGGTGTAAAGATGACAAAGGAAAGAAAAACGGAAGTCATTAATACTTATAAAAGAGAAGAAAACGATACAGGTTCACCAGAAGTACAAATAGCTCTTTTAACAGAAAGAATCAATGAACTAACAGAACATTTAAAAATCCATAAAAAAGACAATCATTCAAGAAGAGGTCTTTTAAAAATGGTAGGAAAAAGAAGAAATTTATTAAACTATTTAGCTAAAAAAGACGTTAATCGTTATAGAGAAATAGTTGAAAAATTAGGATTAAGAAAATAGAAAAAACAAAGCCCAGTGCTTATTTGGCATGGGTTTTTTGTTAGTAAGGAAGGATAATATGTTTAAAACTTATGAAACACAATTAGCAGGTAGAAAGCTTGTAATTGAAACAGGAAAAATGGCAGGACTTGCCAATGGAAGTGTACTAGTACGCTATGGAGATACATGTGTACTAGTTAATGTAACTGCATCAAAAGAGCCAAAGGAAGGAATTGATTTTTTTCCATTATCTGTTGATTTTGAAGAAAAATTGTATTCAGTAGGAAAAATTCCGGGAGGTTTCTTAAAAAGAGAAGGAAAGCCAAGTGACAAAGCTATACTAACATCAAGAGCAATTGATAGACCTTTAAGACCATTATTTCCAAAAGATTTTAGAAATGATGTCGTAGTAATAGCAACAGTTCTTTCAGTTGATCAAGATAATTCACCAGAAGTAGCTGCAATGATAGGCGCATCATGTGCATTATCAATTTCAGATATACCTTTTGGAGGACCAACTGCTGCTGTAAATGTAGGATTGGTAAATGATGAAATAATAATAAATCCTACAGAAGAACAAAGAAAAATAAGTGATTTGAATTTATTAGTTGCGGGAACACATGATAAAATAGCAATGATAGAAGCAGGTGCTAATGAAATATCAGATGAAAAAATGCTTGAAGCAATAAAAGTAGCTCATGTAGAAATTAAAAAATTGTGTGAATTTATTTCAAAAATAAAAGATGAAATTGGAAAGCCAAAATTTGAATACAAATCATTTGCAGTAATTCCTGAAATCTACGATTATTTAGATCAAAATTTTAAAGAAGAAATGAAAATAGCTGTCACAGAAAAAGATAAACAAATAAGAGATGAAAATATCGAAAAATTAACTGAAAAAGTAATGGAATCATATAAAGAAGCTTTTGGTGAAGAAAAATTAGAAGAGAGCAAAGTAGACATTGGCGAAGCTTTATACAAATTAGAGAAAAAAGTTGTTAGAGATATGATTTTCTATGAACATAAACGTGTTGATGGAAGAGCATTAGATGAAATAAGACCACTTTCATGTGAAGTTGGTATAATTCCAAGAGTTCATGGAAGTAGTTTATTTACAAGAGGATTAACACAAGTAATGTCTATTACAACACTTGGAATGATAAGTGAAGAACAAGAATTGGACGGAATAGATACAGAAACAACTAAAAGATATATGCACCAATATAATTTCCCACCATATTCAGTTGGAGAAGCAAGAACATCTCGTGGACCTGGAAGACGTGAAATAGGACATGGAGCATTAGCTGAAAAAGCATTAGTTCCTGTACTTCCATCTGTAGAAGAATTTCCTTATTCAATAAGAGTTGTATCAGAAATACTTTCTTCAAATGGATCAACTTCACAAGGAAGTATATGTGCAAGTACACTATCATTAATGGATGCTGGTGTACCTATAAAAAGACCTGTTGCAGGTATTTCTACAGGTTTAGTAACAGATCCTGAAAATCCAGAAAATTATGTTATGATGACAGATATACAAGGAATTGAAGACTTTTTTGGAGATATGGATTTTAAAGTTGGAGGAACAGAAAAAGGAATTACAGCTATACAAGTTGATATTAAGGTGGATGGATTATCTTATGATATAATAAAAGAAGCATTTGAAAGAACACATAAAGCACGTTTATATATATTAAATGATATAATGTTACCTCAAATTTCTAAACCAAGAGATGAAATATCTGAATATGCGCCAAAAATAATAACAACAAAGATTAAAGTAGACAAAATAAAAGACGTTATAGGAACTGGTGGAAAAGTTATAAATAAAATAATTGAAGAAACAGGTGTAAAAATTGATATAGAAGAAGATGGACAAGTATATATTTATGGACAAAATAGCGAAAAAGCTTATGAAGCTTTAGACATGATTGAAGATATAGTACGTGAAATCGAAGTTGGAGGAATTTACTATGGACCTATAACAAGAATTACTTCATTTGGTGCTTTTGTAGATTTAGGTAATGGAAAAGAAGGACTACTTCATATATCAAAAATAGCTAAAGAACATATAAGAAGAGTAGAAGATTATTTATCTATTGGAGAAAAAGTTACAGTAAAAGTAACTGAAATTGATGAGCAAGGTAGAATAAATTTAACTATGAATGAATTAAAAGAAAAAAAATCAGATGTTAAACAAGAAGATAAAACAACTGAAGGATAAAATAACAAAAAGGAGAAGAAGATGCCAAATATTTTATCATTAAAAACTGATAAGTATTCAATTAAATTAGACAATTTTGAAGGGCCTTTAGATTTGCTATGTAAGCTAATTGAAAAAAATAAAATGAATATATATGACATTAAATTAGATTTAATAACAGATCAATATTTAGAATATTTAAAAAAAGCAGAAGAACTTGACTTAGAATTAGCAAGTGAATTTGTAAGTATGGCATCATTTCTTCTTTTTTTAAAATCAAAAAAACTTCTTCCAACGAATGAAGAAGATGATGAAGAACTATCAGAAGATGAACTTATTAGAAGAATTATAGAATACAAAAAATATAAAGATATAACAATAAAATTAAAGCAAAACTTTGAAATATATTCTAATAGGTTTTTTAAAAGTCCACAAAATATAGAACTTCCAAAACAAGAGTTAGAAGATAAATATGAGCAAAATATAATACCTAAATTATATGAAAATTTGTGGAATAAAAATCAACAAAAAGTAAATGAACAGGCTAAAAATATTGAAAAAATTGCAATTACAGATACTTATACAGTAATTTCAAAAGTAAAAGAAATATTTAAGGAATTAATCAGAAAAAAAAGTTTTGTATTTAATAAATTGTTTTCTATTCAAAAACATAATAAACAAGAAGTAGTAACAGCTTTTTCTGGACTTTTGGAATTATCTAAAAGAGATAAAGTCGAAACAAGCCAAGATGAGCTTTTTGGGGATATTATGGTTAAAAGAAGAAATATAAAATAAAGGAGGGAGCATTCAATGAATGCTCCCATTTTGTGCCATAGGCACTATATGTAATCCGCTGTTTAAAGCGGCTGT
>CANRLE010000017.1 GCA_947631385.1 uncultured Clostridia bacterium
TCATCCTTATCGTCTGAATCTATATTTATTGCCGCTGATTCTGTCCATGTTAGGTTAAACACACTATATAAGGTAGTTACTACATTTGAAAATTTAGTAGCTGCCGATAATATTCCATTCATACCAATTCCTAAAAAATAGGTAACAAGAGTTCTATCTGATGCATCTACAACCCACCATGATATAACATTAGGTACCAATGGTATAGAATATTTTAACATATTTTTTAGATATGTTTTATTAAATCCTTTTATATGTATATACTTATATATTTTTTTGCTAATAACTATATATAAAGCACAAGATAAATTTCCTATTAAAGTAGCTATTATCATTCCATATGCTCCCATATGAAAAACTGCAATAAGTAGTACATTTAAAACTACAATAATAACTCCTGATATAAAACTTCCAATTGCATATCTCAAGTTGTCTCCAAGTCCTCTTGAAATCTGTAATAATATTGTAGATAACATTCCTGCTATTAAATTAGTAGCTAAAAAATATTTGTATTCATTGTGAATATAACTGCTAATTATAAAAAATATAGCTAGATATATGACTGCTTGAAAAATCATAAAAAACATTGCTGTAGATATTATATATTTTTTCTCTTCTTCTTTTTCCCTATTGTCTATTAAATATCTAAATATTCCTTGCTCTATTTGTAATGTAACAATTGGTAAAAGTAAGCTAACTAAAGTATTTAATAAATCTACTACTCCATATTCTTCTGTTGTTAAAAGAGCTGTATATAATGGTAATAAGAAAAATGTAACTAATTGTGTTGCTATTTTTCCAAATGATACAATTGCTGTATTTTTTATTAATTGCTTTTCTTTATTCATTTTCTTTTAATACCTCATCTAATTTTTGAAATTGCTTTTCCGCTTCTTTTATTTGTTCTGTTATATCTTTTTTATATTCTAAATCCTTTTCTTCTAAAATGCAGTCTTCTTCTTTTTTGATATCAATTATTTTTCCTTTAAAATCAATATCTTTTAATAAATCCTTTGTTTTATCGCTATATATTATAGGAATTACTGTCTTTTTTAACAACAACCCCAAAATATTAGCATGAAATCTAGTGCCTACAATTATTTGTGCTTGTCCTATAACATTTAAAGCTTCTTCTATGTTTCCTTTATAGTCATATTCTTCTATATTTTCTTTTATATTATCTTCTAATGATGCTATTATCCTTTTAATAGCTTTTTCATCATTTTCTAACTTACAAAATGACATAAGGCAAATTTTATAATGTCTTTGCGTAAAAAATCTTATCATATATTTTATCATATTTTCATATTTTTCTTGATATTGTTTTCCTATCTTTGTTTCACAATCAATGACAGATATAATTACTTTTTTTTCATTTGTAATTTGTATTTTTGATGTATCTAATGTAAAAACAATGTCTGGTGCACATCTCACATTTGGTAACTTTTCGAATAATGAATAAGAATATTGATCTCTAAAGCATACATCTTCTGCTCCTTCAAATAGTTTATATGCCTCTTGATAAAATTCTTGAGTTTTATATGGTCCAAAATTACTTCCTAAAATATAATATGGATTATTACCAAAAGTTTTATTTCTTTTCATGAGAGGCCATCCTTCTATATACATGCTCCCACCAATAGAAATTGATATGTCTTTTGTGTTAATATATATCTTACTTTTAAGTCCTAGTTTATTTAATACCTTCATAAAAATTGTGTTTTTTAGAACTTTTCTGTTTTGCTCTGATTTATATCTATTTGATATAATATAAAACATATGTTGAGGATAACGATGTGTTAAAATGTTTAAAAATAAATCATCCCCTAGATTTTTAAATAAATAGGCATTTACATATATCTTCATTTATTTCTCCTGATTATTAGTAAATTTCTATATCTTTTGCGAAAATTGTTTTATATGGTATTACTTCACATTCATTAAAAATAATAAATGTTCTAAAAAAATGCATTGTAAATATAACCATTATAAATATCGTAATAATTAATTTCATTTTAGGTAATAATTTTGTCAAATTAATTTTATCTTTCGTTATTTTTTTAATATCTTCTATCATATCTTTTACATCTAGTCGTTCTATGAAATGAGGAATTGATATAACTTGAAATATTGAAAAGTAAAATGCTATTCTAAAAAACAAACTATGTATTGCACCTAATGCTATTATTACTACAGTTATTGCTTGTATATTCAAAAACAATATATCCTCTGTGGATATTATATCTCTTTTTTGATTTTTCTTATAAATATAATACATTCCTAAATATAACAATATATTTTCTATCATTAGAACTACTGATATATCGCCCACTGCTAACTTGCCCGTTAAATAAATACTAAATCTTGTATTTTGTATTAGTAATCCGATTATATCAAATAGTTTTGTATTTAATATTAATATTATTGCTGTTATTGGTAGTACAACCTTTATATTTCCTAACATTTTTTTGTCTAAAAACAATAATGCTAGCATAACTATACTTGTACTATGTATTGTTGTCGCTAATATTACACCTAATGCATACCATATCTTTTGTTTCTTTTTCAATAAGAATTGGTATGAAAACAAAATAATCGCAATTGCAACATATTGTCTCATTATATTTAGAGAATAGAAAAAGTGACCACATACAAAAAATATCAATACACTCAATATTACATTATTAGATTTTTTCACTATTGTTGTCATGATACATCCAATTATAATAGCAGATGAAATAATAAATATCCATACATAATCATTAGAAAATAATTGGATAAATTGTATTAATAATTTAAAACCTATTTCTAAATTTGGTATGTCCATTCCTTTTGACATATTGCTGAAATCCCAAACGTATCTTTTGTGATAATCTACACCTAGTCCATATCTAAAGGATGATACTATAAAAAAAGGTAACGTGGCTAATATATAATATAATATTTCTAACTTTTTATGTTTGGTTTTTTGTGCCAATATTAAGAATATAATTGATATTATTAACATTAATATATATACAATCATGTTTAACTCCCTTTTATTTTTGTTTCATTTTATCATTATCAAAAGCAAAAGTAAATCCTTTTTCCAGTATCTTCTTCAATGGATTTATAATAATTTTTTGGATTACAATAGATAAACCTAATGTTATAACAAAACTAATTACAAAAATACAAACACCAAATAACATGTTATGTGTTGCCGTTATTTTTAGTGGAAATAAATTTGCTACTCTCGATACTACCACCATATGCAATAAGTAAAATGTAAAACTATATTGAGCTACTTTAGAAATTGCTTTTTGTATTTTTGTTATATTAATTTTTACTTTATCTAACAAGAAGAAATATAATCCAAATGCTTGTAAAGTAAGAAGTGGACTTGGATCTGTTAATCTATAACTATAATTCATAAAACGTCTAATTAATATCTGACTAATTAATGCTACAATACCAATTATAATCAAAATATTTCTTTGCTTTTTACTTGGAAAAATATCTTCTATTAAATAGCCTGCAAAATAATAAAAGTGCCAGCCTACTAATCCAACAGTTGCAAATGTCATCATATTAGGTAAGCCCAAATAGTAATAAAAGCATTCATACAAAAACCTATAAGCAAAAATAATTTCTTTTCCCATAAAGATAAGCTTTTCAATAATTTTGAAAAAAATGGAGAAAGTATTAAAATTCCTATTAAATAATAAATAAACCAATAAGTCCCACTTATTTTTCCTGCTAACATTTTTTGTAAATAATCAACTACACTTAAATTAGTGTTATTTATAATATAAACTAGTATAGAAACAATAATAAATGGTAATATAATTGACATTACCCTTTTTACATAGAATTTCTTGTAATCTTCTTTTTCTGAAAAATTTTTATTTAAATTAAATTTCCCACTTAGCATAAAAAATAGCGGATTCCCTATCATAAACAAATCAGTTGCAATAGTTATTACATACCATGTAGTGTTATACGGCTCCATAAATTGTTTTATGCAGCTTAGTACATGCACTCCTAATACCATTAGCATGAAAACTACTCTCATTAAATCATATTGAAATATTCTTTCTTCTTTTTTACTTTCCATTTTTATCCCTTTTCATTTTTATATAATAATGAAAAGATTACCCTAACAATTAGGTAATCTATTCATTAATATTCTATTATTGTACATTAGTACTATATTTGAATAACATAGAAGCTGCTTCTGCTCTAGTAGCCGTTCCATTTGGTGATACTTTCTTAGTTTCTTCACTTCCTGTAATAACTCCCCTAGCTACAGCCCATTGCATTGCTTCTTTAGCATAATCAGCAGTTGCATTTCCATCCTTAAATTTGCTTAAGTTTCCTGTTGCACTTATCTTTTTTCCTTTATATTGTGTATAATGCATTAATATTACTGCTAAGTCTTGTCTTTTTACTGGGTCTTCTGGACCAAATTTTCCGGTTTGTCCATATCCATTTACAATTCCTACTGAAGTTGCCCATTTTACTGCATCATAATAAAATCCACTTTTTTTAACATCTGTAAATTTATTAGAATTTGGTACCGCCTTAGAACCTTCCATTCTCCAAAGTATTGTTACAATCTGTCCTCTTGTTAAATTTGAATTTGGTTCAAATTTATTTCCACTACCCATTATAATTCCTCTACAATAAGAATCATTTACTGCTGAATAAAACCATTCTCCTTCTCCAACATCTGTAAAAGGTAATTTTACTGATATATTATAAGTTAGTGATTTATTCCCAATTGCTGCTTTTACTGTTGTATTACCTGTTTTTATTCCTTTTATAGCACCTTTAGAAGTTACTGTTGCAGTTTTAGAACTACCACTAGTCCAAGTAAAGCTTTCTGGCTCTAATATGACATGTGATACAGACCATCTTGTATTAATATTATATATTTTTCCAATTGTTGTAGTTTCTTGCATTTTTACATTTACATTGGTTAGACTTGTACCTTGTAAAGAAATCTTATCATCTAATGTTTTTACTGCTTGCTTTTCCGTTTTATTTGCTGGCATAGACACATTTATTGCTGTATCTGAAGAGAAACATTGTGTCCAATACCATTGATTATTTGTATAAAAACATCCAATTCCAATACTTTTCCAACTACTTTTTAAAATATTGGCTTTATGCCCTGGTGAATTCATCCATTCATTCATTGCTTCAGCAGCTGTTGATAAACCTGCTGTTATATTTTCACCAGACATTTTTCTACATGCCGAATAGCAGTTTAAACCACTTGGTCGTGTATGGTCAAAATAAATAGATATCTCCTTTGCCCTTTGCATTGCTGCTTCTAATAAATCTCTATCCATTGTCAAACTAGATAATCCTTGTTTTTTTCTTTCTTCATTTACTTTATCTAGAACTTCATATGCCTTTTTATAATCAAATGTTCCTGTTACATATACATCATATGCTATTGCATAAGTTCCATCATCTAATTTTTGTAATTTAGTTTTAGATATATCTAGTTGTGTATTTTGGTCAAAAGATCCTGCTGTAATCCATTCTACAGTCGCTGGTATTGTTACCTGAGCTAAACTCGTACATCCTAAAAAAGAGTATTCAATCCTTTTTAAGTTACTAGGAAGTGTTACTTTTGTTAATGATGTACATTTATAAAAAATTCTTGAATCTAGATTTTGTATTTTATTACCTAATGTAGCAGTTGACAATTTTGGACATTCCGAAAATGTAATATAAGGTAAATCTGTTACATTAGCATTAACAACTGCTGTTGTTAAATTAGTACAACCACTAAATGTTCCATAGCCCATTTTGGTAACACTAGCTGGAATAGTAATTGAACCTATGTTAGTTCTAGCAAAACAGCAATCTCCAAGAGTAGTCACACTATTTGGAATTGTTATACTTTGTATCTGTCCATCTATGAATGCATTTTCTCCAATCGTTTTTACTGAATTTGGTATTGTAAATGTTGCATCTGTTTTCCCTTGTGGATAAATTACAACTTTAGTTTTATCCTTGGTAAGTAAAACTCCATTTACATCACAAAAGCTTTTATTATTAGCATTTACACTAATGCTCTTTAATGTAGACGTTCCCATAAAAGCTAATGAATCAATAGATGTAGTTGTAGCTGGAATTGTAATACTAGTAATTTTTATTTTATTAAAAGCATAATCACCTATTGTTTTTACATTACTTCCGTAGTGTAACAGTACTTAAATTTACATCTTCTGCAAATGCTCCTCTTTGTATGTCTGTTACAGTATTTGGGATAGTTATACTAGTTAGTGATTTGTTCCAATAAAATGCATATTTTCCTATCACTTTAACAGTTGATGGTATCGCATATGTTGTTCCAGTTTTTGCTGTTGGATAAGCAACTATTTCAGTTTTGTCTTTATTAAATAAAACTCCATTTTGTGCTGAAAAATTTGGATTGCTAGCATTTACATTATATGTTGTTAAACCTACATCTGCTGAGAATGCACTTGCATCAAATTCTTTCAAATTTTTTCCGAATGTAACTGATGTAATTCCAGAAATACTACAAAAAGCTTCGCTTCCTATTTTTTCTACTGAATCAGGAAGAACTAAATTCCCTGAAATTTTATTATAATAAAAGGCACTTGAGCCAATTTCTTTTATTCCTGTACCAAAAGTAATTGATTTTATACCAAAACAATAATGAAACGCATATGCCCCTATTGTTTTTACTGTGTTTGGTATAACAACAGAAGTAATTCCAGTTTCATAATAGAAAGCATAACTACCTATTTCTGTAACTGTTTTTCCATCAATTTGAGAAGGAATTGTTAGTGCTCCTGTAGGAGCTGTGTGTCCAGTAATTCTTAATGTTCCATCACTTAATGTCGAATATTTAAATTGTCCACTCGTAGCTGCCATAACCTGTGACTTTGCTGGAAATAATATGCATACCATACATAATACTAATAAAATAACTATAAAAATTCTTTTCATTTTTTTACCCCTTTCTTTTTATTATTAATTTAAATTATTTTATGGTGGCATTTTTCATCTCTCCTTACAATAATATATCAATAAATTGTTGTTTTTGTTTATCTAAACTATATTTTTCTATTTTATTATTTGGTTTTATTTGGGAATGTCTTCCTACCTTTTTATATTCTTCTATTTGTTGTTTCCATTTTTTTACTTTCAATGGTATTCTTACACTATTAGAATTTATTAGTATTTCTTCTGGTACTTCATTACTAAAAATACATGGTAATCCACTAAATTGTGCTTCTATTCCAACAATTCCTAATCCTTCAAATTTTGATGGTAATAAGAACATGTCAAATGCTTGTAACAATTCATTCACGTCATTTCTAAGTCCTAGTAATGTAACTTTTTCATTTAAATTCAGCTTTTGTATTTTTTTCTTTATCCTTGTATAATCACTGCCTGTCCCAACTAAAACTAAATGATAACAATCTTCTAATTCTTTTATTACCTGCAATAAAAATTCTTGATTTTTCACATAGCAAAAATTACCTATATGCCCTAGTATAACTTTATCTTGTAAATTCAACTCTGCTCTTTTTTGATTTCTAATTTCTTCTTTATATTCATATTTTGAATCATCTATTGCATTATATATAATTTTATATTTATGATTTTGTGTAATTCTTTTTGGAAATAGCCACTTAGCTGCTTTTTCTGAACAAGCATAATAGCAATTTGCCCATCTCCAGATTATATGTTTAAATATCATATTCAATAATTTTAATGCAATTCTACTTATATAATTTCTGCAGTCTGTTCCACTTGCATGACTATGTATAATAATTTTTTTTACATTGTTTCTTTTACTAGCTAATATTCCTATCGAATTAAATGCTTCTGAAATATTAAAATATGTAATATCATATTTATTCTTTTTTAATATGTCATCCATTTTTTTATATTGTTTTATAGGATGTTTCAGTCTTGGTATTTCTATTATATTTAAGTTATTGATTTTATATTTTTTTATTACATCATCAATTATTCTATTTGTTAATAAGTCAATTTGCACATTTTCTTGGCTAATTGTTTGTATAAAATTAAGTAAATATGTATCTATTCCACTATGTTTTCCATCTACAAAGTATCCTACTAAAATTCTCATCTTTACTCCCTATTTGTCTTCTTTTTGTATAGATGCCAAAATATTTTATATACATTAAATCCTAATTTTGTAATTTCAAGTGCTTTTCTATCTCTTGAAGGAATTCTTTCATCTTCTAAAATTTGTTTTCTATGTGTATTAATATATGCCATAATTTCTTTTTGCTCTTTTGGATGCCTTTCTTTTAAGTTGGCTAATTGTGACAAAGTACTCAAATATGCATACATAATTCTTCTATTAACTGCTTTTTCTAAATCTGGATATTGTTTTAAAATATATTCTCCCATATCATTAGCACATGTAATTAAGTCCATTTTTTGTGAAAAATCTTTAACTCTAGATATAGAATCCTCTCTTATTATATAATAATATTTACTAACAGAGCCAATTGCTACTTTGTCTACTTGACTAAATAATTTGCATGTTACAGCTGTATCTTCATAATTTTTTGATACTGGATATTGTACTTTATCAAATACTGTTTTTTCATACATTTTGCCCCAAGGTGATATATTAATTCCTTCTTCGTATAAAGTTCTTTCAATTGCTGTTTTAGAATCAATTACACTAAATTCATTTGTTGCCTCTTGTAATTTTAATCCTGTATTATAAATAGCCGTATGCGAAGTTATTGATATCTTTACATTATTTTTAATTATAAGATTATATAAAAATTCTACATAGTCATCTTCCACATAATCATCTGAGTCAATAAATGTAATATATTTTCCATTAGCAAGCTTAATACCTAAATTTCGTACATCTGAAATCCCTGTATTTTCTTTGTGTATAACTTTTATACGATTATCTATTTTTGCATATTGATCACAAATTATTCCTGATTTATCTTTTGATTCATCATCTATTAAAATTATTTCTATATTACGATATGTCTGTCTCAAAATGCTATCTATACATTTTTTTATATATTTTTCTACATTATATACTGGTACTATAACTGATATCAATTCTTCAGTTTCTTTATTAGTCACATAAATTACCCCCTGCACCTAATAAACCTTAAAAGCTTTTTTGGTATTTCTTTCCTGTGAATTTTGACATTAAAAAAGCTGACCCTTTTTTTACCCAGTTTACTCTTTCTATATCAATTACCTTTATTTCTTTATATTTTAAATCATTAGTATTAATCCATATATCTAATAATCGTTCACTTATTCTTCCAAAAAGTCTTGCATGAAATGCATCATATTGAGAAACATCAATTCTTTTTTCTAATTCAAACAAAATATCAAATAGCCATGTACAATACTGATTTAGTATGTCTCTTTTCATAATGAACATATTAAATAAATGTGCTGATGTTCTTGTATGCAATTTGTCAAATTCTTCTATATATTGAGGATACTTTTCTTCTATTATTTTTCTTGTTTCATCTAATGGTTCAATATACATAGTTTTCTTATAATGGTCATATAAATTTTCAATATAGTATTTTCTTTCTTTTGGTAATATTATATCTGTATCATCTAATATTTTATCTACTTCTTCTTGAGTAAGCACATTATTTATTCTACTTTGTACATCTTTTCCTACTCTTTTAGCTTGTGAAAAATGCCTTCTATAATGTGATAATCCTATATAATCATTTTTTAAATTTTTCCATGCCCAATATAGCCCTGTTAATTCACAAAAATATGGATTTTTAGAAGATATATTTTCTCCTTCATTATCAGGTTGATAGCCTATATCTTCTTTTCCCTCTTTCCCAACTTGTACTGGAATATACATCTTAGATTGTGGCATAGGATATTTTTTATGTGTTGCTACTATTATCTTAATATCTTTCAATTACATTGCTCCCTTTTTTCTTATTACTGAACTAAATGTTTGGAAAAATATCTTTATATCCAGTTTTGGAGATACATGATCTATATAGTATAGTTCCATTTCTATTCTTTGTTCGTATGTAGTATCGCTTCTTCCATTTACTTGCCAATATCCTGTAAGCCCCGGTGTAATACTCAAAAACTTTTCTTTGTTTTTACCATATTTTTCTAGTTCTCTATCAATTATTGGTCTTGGTCCAACAATTGATAAATCACCTTTTATAATATTGATTACTTGTGGCAATTCGTCTAAGCTTGTCTTTCTTAAAAAATTTCCAACTTTTGTAATTCTCGGATCTTCTCTCAATTTATAGTTTTCTTCCCATTCTTGTCTCTGTTCTTCTGTAAAATAGTCTATCATTTCTTGTGCGTTTTCACGCATCGTTCTAAACTTATACATTTTGAATTTCTTACCATTTTTTCCTATTCGTGTATGAGCAAAAAATACTGGTCCTTTTGAATCTATTTTTATAATAATTCCTATTATTACAAAAATTGGTATTAATATCACTAGTCCTATACTGGCTAATATCACATCTAATATCCTTTTTATGGACATATAGTTTATTTTCTTTACATCTTGTGTTATTTTAGAAATTCTAGCTAAATCAGTATTTATTATGTTTTGATTTTCCATATCTAAATTCATTTTTTTATCCCCTATAATGGTAAATTATGTCTTGTTAAGATTATATAATTCCTATAAAAAAATGTCAAGAAAAATGTCGTTTTCTGTTGAAATCTTATTTACTATATCCTGTTTTTTGAATAATATTGTTACTAATTGTTCTTACTGTAGCAGATGGGACATAGTCTGTTTCTCCAAAAGCTTCTTGATGTAATTTAGATACATTACTTTCTAGTGTAACTGGAACACCATACCATCTATCTAAAGTAGCACCTTTAGTCTCATATGGCCATCCAATACTTTTTGTAATTTTAAAGCTAGCAGCACTTGGCAATAATCCCAAAATATCTCCTGTTGTAATATTTGTATATACTTTTGGCAAAATTTTATCCAAAAAGCTATTAATTTCGCCTATGCTCTTTGTTTTCAATTTATCTGTCATTGCAGTTAATACTGTTCTCATTCTCTCTGTTCTTTTAGCATCTCCACCAGCTGTATAACGACATCTTGAATAAGCTACAGCTTGCACTCCATTCAATGTTTGCCTTCCAAGTGTTGTTACCTTTTTATTAGACATTCCTGTTATTTTTGCTGTTTCATCAATATATAGGTTAATATTATCCATCTCTTCTTTTGACTCTACATTAATTGTCACTCCGCCTAATTCTTCTACCGCTTCTGCCACAGAATCAAAATTTACTGTTACAAATTCTTTAATATTTAAATCTAAATTTGTATTCAAAGTATTTATTGCTAATTGTGCAGAGCCATATGCATAAGCATGTGTTATCTTATCTAATCCATGTCCCTGAATTTGCACATAAGTGTCACGATAAACAGACACTAATTTAACTTCTTTTGTACTATTGTTAATACTTGCTATAATAATACCATCACTACGATTTCCTGCTTCTAATTCATTACTTCTACTGTCTACTGCAAAAATAGCAATATTTCGGTACCCTGATAAGTTATCTGATAATTCATCAGATATTCCTAATTCATCTTCATTTATATCAACTTGTTGCATTTTTCCCATCTTATCTTGTAAGAACCAGTACCCATATGCTAATAAAATACCAATTATTATTACTAACACAATTACTGTCTTTCCAAATAGTCCCATTTTTTTCTTTTTGTTTTTTTTCTTGGTTCTACTATTATTTTTTCTCATTGCCTTTGGCAATTCTTCATCATCATAATCTTCATATTTTGACATATTTCTTCCTCCGCTTTTTTATTTATATTACATTTTATTTGGCATATCAATTCCTAACAGTTTAGCACCTGTTTTTAAAACTTTTCCTATACAAAAAGTTAGATATACTCTTGCATCTTGTAATTCTTTGTCTTCTATCATAATTTTATTTTCATTGTAAAACACACTAAAAGCTTTTGCTACATCAATTAAATATCTCGCTAAAATTGATGGTTCATCTTTTTGAGTTACCTGTATTAAAATATCTTCCCATTCATATATTAATTTTATAATATTTTGTGAATAACAATCTTGCAATTTTTCTATCTTAATGTCTGCCATGTTTGGTAAATACCCTACTTTTTCCAATACACTTCTTGTTCTTACATAAGTATACTGAATATATGGTCCTGTTTCTCCTTGAAAATTTAAAATTTGATTCCATTCAAATATTTCATCTTTTACTCTACTATTTGACAAATCATTAAAGATAACTGCTCCTATTCCTACTTTTTTTGCCACTTCTTTTTTATTTTCTAAACTTGGATTTTTTTCTTCTATTATGTCTTCTGCTCTTTGTATAGCTTCATTTAATAATTCTTCAAGCTTTACAATATTGCCTTCTCTTGTAGACATTTTCCCTGTTGGTAATAATACCATTCCAAATGGAATATGTGTTAAACCCTTAATATATTTTTCATCTAATCCTAATAATTTAGCTACTTCAAAGACTTGTTTAAAATGCAAAACTTGTTCATAAGAAGTTACATATAATGCCTTATCAAAATCATATGTCCTTGCTCTATATAAAATAGCTGCCAAATCCCTTGTTGCATAAGTTGTTGAACCATTTGATTTTTCAATAATACATGGAGTATTAATCCCTTGTTCTTCTAAATCAATAATTCTAGCTCCTTGAGACTCTATTAATTTTCCTGTTTTTTCTAATATGTCAATTACCTCTGGCATTTTATCAGAATAAAAAGCTTCTCCATTCCAAGAATCAAATTGACTTCCTAATAAATCATAAACCCTTTGGAATTCTTGTAAACTTAACTCACGGAACTTTTGCCATATTTTAGTACAATATTCATCTCCATCTTCTAGTTTTTTAAAATTATCCCTACAAGCATTTAAAATATTTTCATCTTCTTTACATGCTTCGTTAATTCTAATGTAAATTTTAGTTAATTCATTAATTGGGTCTTTTTCAATATCATACTCTTTTCCCCATAATTTATATCCTTCAATTAACTTTCCAAATTGAGTTCCATAATCGCCTAAATGATTAACCCCAATAGTGTTGTATCCCAAATATTTATATATGTTATATAATGCTCCACCAATTACAGTTGAACGTAAATGACCAATATGAAAAGGTTTTGCAATATTAGGTGCAGAATAATCTATTACAATATTTTTACCAGCTCCAATATTACTTTTTCCAAATTCTTCCCCTTCCATCTCTTTTAAAACTTCACTAGTTAATAAATTTGTATTAATATAAAAGTTTAGATAGCCACCCACTATATCTACTTTTTTTATGTATTTTTCATCTAATACAAGCTTTTCTTTTATATCACTTGCGATTTGTGGTGGTGCTTTCTTTAATTCTTTTGCAAGGCGAAAACAAGGAAATGCATAGTCTCCATTTTTCTCATCTTTTGGGATTTCTATATAAGTTTCTAATTCCTTTTCATCTAAATCAGTCACTTTTGCAATTTGTTCAGCAATTTTTTGTTTAAAATTTGTCATGTTTCCTCCTCTATTGATTTATTATATAATTCCATGAATCTTTGCACATATCTTCTAATGTTTTTGTTGCTTCCCAACCTAGCTCCTCTTTTGCCTTTTTTGGATCAGCATAACAAGTTGCTATATCTCCCGGTCTTCTTGGTGCAATTTTGTAAGCTACTTTTTTGCCAGTTGCTTTTTCAAATGCTTTTACCATATCAAGTACACTATATCCTGTTCCTGTTCCTAAATTATAAATATATAGTCCTTTTCCTTCTTTATCAAGTTTATCCAATGCTTTTAGATGTCCTATAGCTAAATCTACTACATGTATATAATCCCTTACGCCAGTACCATCTGGAGTATCATAATCATTACCAAATACAGATAATTCTTTCAATTGTCCATTTGCTACACGCACAATATATGGCATTAAATTATTTGGTATTCCTTGTGGTTCTTCCCCAATTAATCCACTTTCGTGGCTTCCTACTGGATTAAAATATCTTAAAATGCAAATATCCCAACTATTATCTGACGCATAGATATCTTTTAAAATTTGTTCAATAAATAATTTTGTAGTACCATATGGATTTGTAGTTCCTCCTGTTTTGCATTCTTCTGTCAATGGAATTCTTTCTGGCTCTCCATAAACAGTAGCAGAAGAACTGAAAATAAATTTTTTGCATCCATATTTTCTCATAGTATCTAATAGTACTAATGCTCCTGAAACATTATTAGTATAATATTCAATTGGTCTTTGTACTGATTCTCCTACTGCCTTATATCCTGCAAAATTAATAACTGCTTCAATGTTATTTTCTTCAAAAACAGTCTCTAGATTTTTTCTATCTAGATAGTCCATTTGATAAAATTTAAAATCTTTGCCAGTTATCTTTTTTATTGATTCTAATACTTTTGGATTACTATTAGAAAAATTATCAATAATAATAACTTCTTTTCCTTCTTTTAATAATTCAACTGCTGTATGGCTTCCTATGAAACCTGCTCCACCTGGTAATAATATTGCCATTATAATTCCACCTTTCTAATTTCCATACCATCTTTGGTATCTTTTATTTCATATCCTTTATTTTTAATTAATTCTCTTAATTCATCTGATTTTGCCCAATCTTTACTTTCCCTTGCTTGTTTCCTTTGTTCTACTAACTGCATAATTTCTTCTGGTATTTCTGTTTGTACATTTTTTGTTTTCTCTCCTATTTTCAAACCTAAAACTGTATCAAATTTAGCAAGTAACTCTGCAAATTTAGGAGATTTTTTCTCCATTCTAACTACTTCCCATACAATTCCCATAGCTGCTGGCATATTCAAATCATCATTTATTGCTTGATGAAATTTTTCTTCTAATTGTTTTATTTCTTCATCATCAACATTGTCTTTTCCTTCTAGATGCATTTGATATCCATTTTTTAAACGTTCTAATGATTTTGAAGTAGCCTCTATTGCTTCCCATGTGAAATTCAATTTATTTCTATAATGGCAAGAATAGCTAAATAGTCTATATACTAATGGGTCATATCCTCTTTGGCACAAGTCTTTAATCAAATATACATTTCCTAAACTTTTTGACATTTTTCCGCCATCAATAAGTAAATACTCTCCATGCATCCAATAATTAGCAGGTATCTTACCACATCTTCCTTTACTTTGTGCAATTTCATTTTCGTGATGTGTTGGAATTAAGTCAATTCCTCCTGTATGAATGTCAAATTGTTCGCCTAAATATTTTTGTCCCATAGCTGAACATTCAATATGCCATCCCGGATAGCTTGCTCCCCAAGGACTATCCCATTTCATCAAATGATTTTCTGGTGCCTTTATCCATAATGCAAAATCATATGGACTCTTTTTTTCTTTGTCTACATCGACTCTAGCTCCTGCTTTTTGCTCCTCTAAATTTAGATTTGATAAAATAGGGTACTTATCTAATTTTGAAATATCAAAATATATAGCTGTTGATGTTTCATAAGCATAACCATTTTCTACTAATTTTTCAACATATTCAAGCATTTCCTTTATATGATCAGTAGCTTTACAAATAATTTCTGGTGTTTCAATATTTAAAAGTTCTAAATCCTGAAAAAACAGTTTTGTATAATATTCAGCAATTTCCATTGGCGATTTATGCTCTTCTCTTGCTGTTTTTATCATTTTGTCTTCGCCCTCATCACCATCTGAAACTAAATGACCTACATCAGTTATATTCATGGCATGTTTTAAAGTATAACCATTATACTTTAAAACTCTTCTTAAAACATCTTGAAAAATATTTGTCCTCATATTTCCAATAGTAGCATCTTTATACACAGTTGGTCCACAAGAGTAAATTCTTACCTCTTTGTCATCAATAGGTACAAATTTTTCCTTTTTCTTTGTTAATGTATTATAAAAATATAAATCCATACTATATCCTCCTTATTATTTGAATATGAGATGTGAAAGCTTTAATTTTCACATCTCTTTTGTTAATTTGCTTTTCCAGAATTAGTATTATTTACTGTTATTGTATTATTGGTTTTGTTTTGATTAGCTGTACTTCCTCCTGTACCATTTGTGTTACTAATATTTGTGCCATTCTTTCCACTTGTATTTGTATTTGTATTTGTTGGTTTTGCTGTATTTGTAGTATTAGTTGTATTCGTTTTTGGTTTTTCTTTTGGTTTTGTGTGAATTGTACACATTTCCTCTATTCTACTAATATCTGCTTGGCTTGAACCACCTACAGTTTTCCATAACTTCAAGTTTTCTTTTGGTCTAACTCCACCATAATTTCTTGTTATAGGAGTTACATATTCTGAACAATATTGTGTTGCCACCTTTTGAGATTCTGGACATATAAGTTGTGAGCCGTGTCCTTGACATGTTTCTGGCAAATTATCTGCTGTGAATATTTCCTTATAAGTGTTCGTACATCCTGTTGTTGCAATACATCCAGTTATTTTACATACAGTTTGCTCTACTATTCCATCTGGTTTTGTAAAAGTAGCTTTAGGTAATCCATTATGAATTGTAGTCATAACATTATCCCAAATTTGACCTGCTGGATTTGTTTGATTATTGAAGTCTCTTACCTCTTCTGGTTGATCATATCCAAACCAACAAGCTGCTGCATAATATGGTGTAAATCCACAAAGCCATCTATCTTTACTTCCATCTGTTGTTCCTGTTTTAGCAGCTACACTCATTCCAGAAATTGCACAATAAGTTGCTGTACCTTTAGTAACTGGTTCTTGTAATATAGATTTTACTATATAGGCATTTTGTGCTGATATTACTCTTCTCTTTTCTTGATTTGGTGTCATTACTACATTTCCATCAGAATCTTCTACTTTAAGATAAAATGTAGGTTCAATATATTCTCCATCATTAGCAATTGCTGAATAAGCACCTGCCATTTGTAATGGAGAAATACCATTACTAATTCCT
>CANRLE010000018.1 GCA_947631385.1 uncultured Clostridia bacterium
TGCTCAATTCAAAACTTTCAACTAAGCCATCATAAGAAATAGAGGATATTTTTGCATAACCCTCAACATTTTCTTTTGGGGCTATCATACTATGAATGCTGTTTACAAAATATTCTCTTTTATTTATTAAATTATATAATTTAGTTCCTTTGATTACAGATATTTTATGTCTATAATCTTTATTATATATATCGTGCTTTTTTGTTTTATCTTCTATTACATCTGTACCTAGTGCTCTTAAAATATTATTAAATCCAGCACAAATTCCTATAAGTGGTTTATCTATTTCTATAACTCTTTTAGCAATTTCTATTTCATAATTTGAACTGTATAGTCCTCCTTGTAGTATAAAACCATCACATAAATCTATTTGTCTATATAATTCATTTTTTTGTTTATCATTTAGAATTGTATTATCTTTAATATCGTTATCATTAAATTTCAAAGTTTCTTCTGTAGGTAGCAGCATTATAGCTGTACCACCATTTTTTACAATTAAATATCTTAATTCATCAACCTCATCAATTCTATGCCAAATATCTTCTCCATATTGTGGCTGAACTTTTCCTATTATTCCAATAATCGGTTTACTCATTTAATCACCTCTACAAATCACTATTTATATTTTTTATTTCAGTATCATATTTATTTAATCTATTTTCAAACAAGTCTGGATAAAGCTCACTTTGTTTTTTAAATTTTTCTTTATAATACTCTATTTCTTTTATATCAACAGGAATAACTCTCTCATATGCAGTAAATGAAACTTCATCAGTCATTTTAAACTCTTTTACTGCTTTAAACTTGTAAGAAAATTCTGAATCTTCTATAGTTTCTTTAATATATGGTATTATATGTCCTATTTGAGCTCCAGTAGCTTCTAATCTAACATTTGATATAAATATGTATTTACAATCTAACATTTCTATTGGAAATCCATGAACGGAGTCGATTGCAGATTCATTATATATATAATTTTTTAATGTTCTATCTGGTAAATAATAATATTGAAATGTATTGGCACAATATAATGGAGTTGCTGCATTAATATATGCCATATTTTTTTCATCACAATTTTCTAAAATAAAGTCTGCCATTTCTCCAAGAGTATCATAATCTTCACAAATTATCGGTTTTAAAGTTAATTCTTGGAACAATATTTTACCATAAAATAGCTTTTCTGTATAAGCTCCAAACATATTTGCTAAAATAATAAATGTAATTATTCCTAATCCAATTTTAGAAAAATCCTTTTTAAATATTGGTACTTCTGTTGCAAATATTCCAAAAACAAACAAAGTCATATATGCTAATACTAATATTAAACTTTGATGAGTTCCTAAATTTTGAATTTTTATAAAAGCTAATAGTGTTATAATAAATTGTATTACAGTCATTAATGTCAATCTTCGTAACTTTTTATTTTTTAATCCATATATAATTCCAATAATAATAACGCAAATATATAATAGTCCTAATTTTTGGAATTGATGCTCAATTTCGATATTTAACCCTCCAATATTCCAAGCAGAATAAGATACACTATAATTATCTTTTATAGTTCTTGAAATCAATGGATATAATGAAATTACTAGAAAGGCTATTGTTAATATGCAAAATATTGATGCGTTTTTTATAATATTTATTCTAATTTTATTATCTTTTGTTTTTATTAAATAATATATTAAATATAATGCATATGCACAAACATATCCAACTAACCAAAAAGAATACCATCTTCTAGATATTATTAAACAAAATACAGAAAAGGCTAAAAATAATAACCTTGTAATTTCTATTTTTTCAAATTTATAATCTATTGTTAATAAAATGATTGATGTTACATATATAATTCCAATTATGTCTGGTTGTCCAACAATTGCAGATTTATGCAATAATGGAAATCCTATGACTAAACACATACACATAATTGTTATAAATGTTTTATTTTTTTCTATTCTTGCTATTTGCATTAACTTTTTAAAATAAATAAATAATGTAAATAATACTGGAATGATAATTGTTATATAAAATGTTATTTGGAAAGCTGCACCTGATTTGTTTGTTAGGCTAAATGGATAACTAATAAATGCAAGTAAAAATCCACTGTAATCATCGTTATATGTCGTTCTTACAAAAGTCAAAAGAAATTCTTTGAAACCGATGGTCATGTAGGATTTCTAAAAAATCTAGTTGTTTTGTATAATAATATGAGTAATCCCATATGTATGGATTTTTTCTAGTTATAACTACAATAGAAAAAATTGCTAATCCTGTCAACGCAAATATTGTAAAAATTATTATGTCTTTTTTAGTTATTTTTACTCTAGAAATTTTATATATTGAATATACGAAAGATATCATAAATAAAAACATAAAAATTCCAAAGCACATAAAATAAAATGCTCTCATCAATATTCCTCCTAGATTATCTCTCACATTATATAATGATATTTGTATATTTTCAAGTAATATGTATAATTTTTATTACACTAATATAAGAGCGAGTAATATTGAAAATTACTTTATTTTTTATGATTTTTTATTAATAATATTAAGAGCCTACCATTTCTGGTAAGCCCCTTAAAAGTTTGTATTATTAAACATTTTTAAACAATTATAAATCAATTTTTACATCTTCTCGTTTTTTATCTTCTGCATTGAAAAATTCTTTTTTAGTCATTCCTTTTGAATTTGCAATTACACTTGATGGAAATGTAACAATTTTTTGATTATAAATAGATACATTTGAATTATAAAGCCTACGTGCAGCTTGCAAGTGCTCTTCAACATCTGCAATTGCCAATTGCAATTCCTTATAATTTTCACTTGCTTTTAAATCTGGATAATTCTCAGCTAGTGCTGAAATTTTTGTAAAATTTTCTTCCATTGCAGCATTTGCATCACTTTTTTCTTGCATTGTCATTCCCTGACGTAATTCTATTGTTTTAAATATTGTTTCTTGTTCATATTTAGTATATCCTTTAACAACATCTATCATTTTTGTTAAAACATCATATCTTTTTGTTAGAGCAACATCTATTCCTGAATTTGCTTCATCAATTTTAACAAGAGATTTATTTAATCCATTAGATATTGAAATAAAATATCCTACTATAATTAATACAATAACTACAACAACAATTGCTACTACCATTTTTTTACACCTCCTTTTTAAATAACTCATTGTCTAGATTAAGTTCATCTACAAATTGTGCTATCATCTCTACATCACTTGATATTCTTTTAATTATTTCTTCTTCATTAATCTGTTTAAATACACTATCAGGTTCAAAAGAATCTTTATTATCATATATTCCAACATGTAAGCGATTATTTACAAAACATAATAAAAGTTTGCCCTTATTTAATTCATCTAATTTTTCTATTCTAGTCATAAGAGATGGTGTAATTATATAAAAAGCATCATGTTCATTTTGTGCATATACATTGAACTTTTGGTTAAAGCTTTCAGATTCCATAGAAACTTTTTTAAATAAGTCATCCTTTTTTCCAAATAAAGACATTGTTTTTACTTTTGAATTTCCAAATCCCTTTTGAACTACTTGAACATCTGCTTTAAAGGATTTATTAAAATCAAATACCATCCATCTACCTTTAAAGATTGTTGAATATGTAGTAGTTGTATTTCCATTTGAATCAGTCGAAGTATGTTCTTCTTCTATATGTACATCTGCTTGTTCAAATTTTATATCTTTATATTTAGCAGATATAAAATCTTCTGAATGATATCTATCTCCCATGCGCATCATATTAGTTCCAGAAATTGTCTCATATGGCATACCTCTATATGGTTCATAAACTAACTCTGTAAATTTTGATTCTAAAGCTTTTACTACAAATACTTTTTTAAAAGTAGTTGCATATTCACGTTTTAATTTTACTGTGGAAAATATAGTTATAATAGCTCCAAACATAATGGGAAGTACTATTAATTTGAACATAAAAATTGCAAATATTATAGTTACTATAATAGTAATTATAATTCCTGTTATATATCGTCCTTTTATTTTTAATCTTAATTCTTCTAATTCTTCCATATTTTACGTCCCCTCATTTTTATTTTCTAAATAAACTTATATATAGGATTATGGGGCCGTCCCCAAATCCTCCCCAAATCCTCTTTTTTACAAATGCATTACTCTTTGTTTTATTTCTTTTGTTTTTCCTACATTCCAAAAGTTTTCTCCTAAATAGCCACAAGTTCTTCTTACAACTGTCATTTTACTATGATTTTTATTTCCACAGTTTGGGCATTCCCATTCATTTTCCTTATTTATAGTAATTTCTCCATCAAAGCCACATTCATGACAATAGTCTGATTTTGTATTGAATTCTGCATATTGAATATTATCATAAATAAATTTAACAACAGATTCTAAAGCTTCTATATTTTGATTCATGTTTGGTATTTCAATATAAGATATTGCTCCTCCTGATGATATTTTTTGAAACTCGCTTTCAAATGATAGTTTTTCAAAAGCATCTATTTTTTCTCTAACATCAACATGATATGAGTTTGTGTAATATCCTTTGTCTGTAACATCTTTTATTGTTCCAAATTTTTCTTTATCAATTTTAGCAAATTTATAGCATAAACTTTCTGCTGGTGTACCATATAATGCAAATCCGATGTTAGTTTCTTTTTTCCATCTGTCTGTTGTTTCTCGTAAATGTTTCATAACTTTTAAAGCAAATTCGTGTCCCTTTTCAGTTGTATGTGGTTCTCCTGTCATTAGCTTTGTTACTTCATATAGTCCTATGTAACCTAATGAAAGTGTAGAATATCCACCAAATAATAATTTATCTATGGTTTCACCTTTTTTTAATCTAGCAATAGCTCCATATTGCCAGTGAATAGGACTGATGTCTGATTTTGTTCCTAACAAAGCATAATGTCTGCACATTAAAGCTTCTTTGCATAGTTCTAATCTTTCGTCAAATTCTTTCCAGAATTTTTCTTCATTACCTTCAGCAACAATTCCTATTTGTGGTAAATTAATACTAACTACTCCTTGATTGAATCTTCCTTCAAATTTATAATGTCCATTTTCATCTTTCCATGGTGATAAGAAACTTCTACATCCCATTGGGCTAAATACATTTCCTTCATAGTTTTCACGCATCTTCTTAGCAGAAATATAATCTGGATACATTCTTTTGGCTGAACATTTTACAGCTAATTTTGTTAAGTAATCATATTCGCCACCTGTTAAATTATTACATTCATCTAAAACATATACCAATTTTGGAAATGCTGGTGTTACATATACTCCTGCTTCATTTTTAATTCCTTTTATTCTTTGTCTAATAACTTCTTCTATTATCATCGCATTTTCTTTTATATATGGATCATCTTTTTCTAAATGTAAAAATAATGTTACAAATGGTGATTGACCATTAGTTGTCATTAATGTATTAATTTGATATTGAATTGTTTGAACTCCTGCTTGTAATTCTGCTTTTAGTCTGTCTTGAACAATAGCTTCCATGGTCTCTTTTGGCATTTTATCACTATACTTTTCTTCCATTTCACTTTTAAATTTATCATAACTCTTTCTTAGATATTTTCCTAAGTGAATTAAGTCTACAGATTGACCACCATATTGGTTACTAGCTACTGCAGCAATAATTTGCGTTGTAATTGTACAAGCTACTTGGAAGCTTTTTGGAGTTTCTATTAATTTACCATTCATTACTGTTCCATTATCTAACATGTCAGATATGTTGATTAAACAGCAATTGAAAATTGGTTGGACGAAATAATCTGCATCATGAAAATGTAAAATACCTTCATCGTGTGCTTTAGATATTTTTTCTGGTAATAAAATTCTTCTCGTTAAATCTCTTGAAACTTCTCCAGCTATGTAATCTCTTTGAGTAGATGCTAGTAAAGTATTTTTATTTGAGTTTTCTTCTGCTAATTCTTTATTTTCATTTCGAATTAATCCGTAAAATAGATTCATCTGTCGTATTTTGTTTTCTTACTAAAGCTCTTGTATAACGGTATACAATGTATTTTTTTGCTAATTCAAATTTTTGAATTTCCATTAGCTTTTCTTCTATAATATCTTGTATATCTTCTACCAACATTCTCTTTTTACCAAGGTCTTCGATATATTTTATTATTTCTTTTATATCTTCTTTTGTAGCTTTTTCTTTTGACCTTACTTCATTATTAGCCTTTTCAATGGCAACTCTTATTTTCTCTCTATCATAGTCAACAGCTCTTCCATCTCTTTTTATAATTTTCATATTGCATCCCCCATTTCTAATTTGTATGTTTCTATTATACAAAAACTTTTTTCTTTTTCTGTTGCAAAAACAACAAATTATGGTTTGCATTTTTTTGTTTTGCTTATTTGTAAGATTTTGTCGATTATTACATTTTTATTACAATACTATTACGTCCAAATTAATTTTTTATAAATATAATTGATATATTTATGTTGCATTTGCAACTTTTTTTTAGTATAATAGTTTTATTATACGAGGAGAAAGAAACATGAATGTTAATTTTGATATTGAAAACTTTATTAAAAATTTCGAAAATAGTTGTCATAGAGTTCAAAAGAAGACTTTTGCAAAAAATGAAGTTATTACTAGTTACATTGAAAAAAGAAATCAATTCTGCATATTAATAGAAGGAAATGCAGATTTAGTTCGTTATGATTTAAATGGTAATCGAACTATTGTTGAACACTTTTTAAAAAATGATGTTTTTGGAGAAGTATTTTATATGGTTACAACAAACAATGAATTGTTGGTAGAAGCTCGTGAAAAGTGTGAAGTATTATTTTATATTTATGATGATATTCATACAAAATGCAAAAATAGTTGTAAATTCCATCAAGTATTGTCAGAAGACTTGCCTGAATTAATTCTTAGTAAAGTGACTAATTTAAATATGCGAATTGAATTGCTGACAAAAAGGTCTATACGTGATAAATTGCTTGGATATTTCACTATGCTATCTACTAGGAATTTAAGTAAAACTTTTTTACTTCCTTTTTCTTTGACAGATTTAGCCGACTTTTTAAGTATCGATAGAAGTGCTATGATGCGTGAATTAAAGCTTTTAAGAGAAGATGGTTTTATAGAAAAAAATGGAAATCGAATTACTTTATTATACAAATAAAATGGAGATTAAGTCATATCTTAATCTCCTATTTCTTCTATAATTTTATTTAATTCAAATGCAACCTTTTTTTCTTCTCCTGTTTTCATATTCCTTATATTAACTGTATTTGTGTTAATTTCGTCTTCTCCAATTATAATCACATAAGGTATTTCCAATTTATCTGCATACTTAAATTTTGCTTTTAACTTTTTATTGTTTAGATAAATTTCTGTTTTAATACCAAACTTTCTTAAATCTGTTGCTAAAATAATTGGTTTTTCTAAATTTTCTATCATTGGTATTATTAAAACTTGTGCAATTGATTTTTTATCTGCTTTAATTAAATTTAATTCATTTAATTTATAAAATAATCTCGTTAGACCTATTGAAATCCCTACTCCTGGCAATTTCTTATCAGTATAATATTCAGCTAAATTTTCATATCTTCCTCCAGAACATACACTTCCAAGTTCTCTATAGTCATTTAGGAAAGTCTCATAAACTGTTCCTGTGTAGTAATCTAGACCTCTTGCAATAGTCAAATCTGCTTTAAAATTATCTTCTGGAACACCAAACAAACGAATGTATTTTATTACTTCTTCTAGTTCCTCTACTCCCTTTTTATATGTTTCATTTTCAATTCCCAAATTTTTTAATTGCTCAATTTTTTCATCAGAAGTTCCTTCAATGCTTATGAAATTCATTATTTTTTCTATATCTGTCTCTTTTATATTCAAGTTTAATAATTCTTTTTTTACGGCATCTTTTCCAATTTTATCTATCTTATCAATTATTCTTAATATATCAATAGCAATGTCTTTCTCTCCTAAACTATCAAATAATCCATTTAAAATTTTTCTATTGTTTAAGCAAATTGTAAAATTGTTAAATCCTAATTCTTTAAATATTGTATAAATGATACTTGGTAATTCTGCATCATTTATAATATCTAATTCTCCATCTCCTATAATGTCAATGTCACATTGGTAGAATTCACGAAATCTACCTTTTTGCGTTTTTTCTCCTCGATAAACTTTTCCAATTTGATATCTTCTAAATGGAAAGCTTAAATTTCCATAGTTTTTAGCAACATATTTTGATAAAGGAACAGTTAAGTCAAATCTTAATGAAAGATCTGTATCACCTTTGGTAAATCTATATATCTGTTTTTCTGTTTCTCCTCCAGCTTTGGCAAGTAATACTTCAGATAATTCTATAATTGGCGTATCTAATGGTAAAAAACCGAATTTTTGATATGTTTCTTCTATAGTTTCTTTTATTTGATTAAATAATATTTGTTCATTTGGTAATAATTCCATAAATCCTGCTAAAGTTCTTGGTTCTGTTTTACTCATATATATCCCCTCTTTTTTATAAATTGTGGGCTGGTAAAAAAACACCAGCCCATTGGTTTTGTGTAACTATGGCATTACCAACAAATCGGCATACCATTTCTGGTTGGAAGTTCTGACCAAAATGCCGAGCCATGTATGTCTTCCATTTCTATGAGTAACGTTTTTGGATCATCTATCATGTGGATGAAAGCACTTTTCAAATCTTTTAAAATCAGACCCTGCTCAGTATCGAATTCAATAAGTCCTTTTTTATTGACTGAAAATTCTCTAACAACACAATCGTCAGGAATGTGTACAATTTTAACCTTATTGTCACATTCTACAATCCGATACCCAAAGTCATTGATGTCTTCCATTTTACCGCATGTTACTCCAATCATACAAACCCTCCTATTAGTTTATTGAGTTATCAGTTACTATAATATTATATACTAAAATTATCAATATTTCAAGGCTTTTTAGGTAGATTTAAAATAATTTAGGTTTTAATTCCAAATAAATAGGCTTTTCATCTCTTAGCAATGTCATCATTCCATGACCTGGATATACAATTGTTTCATCTGGCAATGTCATAATTTTTGTTTCAATAGAATGTATAATATCTTCTCTACTAGAAGTTGGTAAATCAGTTCTGCCCCATGTGCCTCTAAAAATTGTATCACCTGAAAATAAACAATTTTCTTTTTCACAATAAAGACTTGTACTTCCTTTAGTATGACCGAGGTGTGTGAAGTACCTTAAATTGTAAATCTCCCAAGTGTATAGTATCTTCATCATCGATTCTTGAATCAGCTTCTAATTCAATATGCCCTAGCCCAATATAAGGAGATAAATTAATATCTGGATTATTTAAGCCATCACTATCCTGTCGATGTATTAAAATTTTACCACCACAACGGCTTTTTAATTCTGTTACTCCTAATATATGATCACTATGGCAATGTGTCAAATAAATATATTTTAACTTTCCTTCCATAATATCAATTAATTCTTTAATTTTATCTACATCTCCTGCTGGATCAATGACCATTGTTTCTTTTGAAGTCTCATCTAATATAATATAGCAATTAGTTGGATCTCCTATCCAAGTTTCTATCTTTAGTTCTTTTAACTTCATTATTTCTTTCTCCTTACTTCATAAACACTTTCTACTTTTCGTATGGCTTTTTGAGCATTATTTAGCTCATCTAAGCTATCTACTTCTAATGTAATATCTATGATTGCAATACCCTCTTTAGTTGTTTTGGTATTTACTCCAAAGATTTTTGCTTTAGTTGTTCCAATTTCTCTTAAAATAT
This sequence comes from uncultured Clostridia bacterium, assembly GCA_947631385.1. Lineage (GTDB taxonomy): Bacteria > Bacillota > Clostridia > TANB77 > CAG-508 > CAG-269. The sequence continues at coordinate 9,795 of CANRLE010000018.1, forward strand.
CCATTAATAATCCGCTTCTATCATTAGAATATATTTCAATATCTACTTGATATGAAGATTCACTCTCTTTATACCATTCTACATCTATCATCCTATTTTCTTCTGAAACTAAATCTCCAATATTAATACAATCTTTTCTGTGGACAGATACTCCTCTGCCTTTTGTAATATATCCTACAATTTCATCTCCGGGAAGTGGATTACAACATTTTGAAAGTTTAACTAAACAATTATCTATGCCTTTAACAATAATTCCTGAATTAGATGTTTTTGGTCTTTTTTGCCTTGCTTTTGCCAATTCTTCTATCTTCTCTTCAATATTTTCTTCTTCATGTTCTTTTCTATATTCTTGTAACATTCTTGCAATAACTTTCACAGCAGAATTAGCACCAAATCCAACAGCTGCATACATTTCTTCTAAAGTTTTATATTTATATTTATCTAACATAGGTTCAATATATTCATTTTTAAATAAATCTGAATATGAAAAACCAATTCTTTTTAATTCTTTTTCAATTAATTCTTTTCCTTTTTCGATATTCTCAGCCTTTTGTGCCTTTTTAAACCAACTTAATATTTTATTTTTTGCACTACTACTTTTTACAAATTTCAACCAATCTCTACTTGGTCCCTTTGAATTATCTGATGTAATAATTTCAACTATATCCCCGCTTTTTAAAGGTGTAACTATTGGCATCATTTTACTATTAATTTTACATCCTGTCATATGATGACCAATTTCAGCATGAATACTGTATGCAAAATCAATTGGTGTAGCACCTCTTGGTAGAACCTTTATTGCTCCTTTCGGTGTAAATACATAAACTTCATCTTCAAATAATTCAGTTTTTAGGGTATTCAAAAATTCTTGTGGGTCTTGCATATCTTTTTGCCATTCTAATGTTTCTCTAAGCCATGCTAATTTGTCTTCTTCTACTTTTACTGGAGTTTTTTTACCAAGAAAGCTAGCTTCTTTATATGCCCAATGTGCAGCAATACCAAACTCTGCTATTCGGTGCATGTCCCATGTTCTAATTTGTACTTCAAATGGTGTTCCCTTATCCCCTAATAAAGTTGTATGGATAGATTGATACATGTTTGGCTTTGGTACCGCAATATAATCTTTAAATCTCCCCGGCATTGGACTATACATTTCGTGAACTACACCTAATGCTGCATAACAGTCTTTAATATTATTTACTAAAATACGTAAAGCAAACAAGTCATATATTTGATCAAGAGTTTTGTTATCTCTTTTCATTTTTCTATAGATACTATATAAGTGCTTTGCTCTTCCGTGTGACTTCCGCTTCTATTTTTTGCTTTTTTAATTCAGTACGAATGTCATCCATAATTTTTTCTATGAATTTTAATCTCTCTTCTCTTTTCTTATTTATACCTTCTACTAATTCATGATATTCTTCTGGATTTAAATACTTAAAGCCTAAATCTTCCAATTCCCATTTTATAGAATATAATCCTAATCTATTTGCTAAAGGTGCATATAATTCCATTGTTTCTTTGGCATTTGCAATTTGTCTATCTCTTTTTAGATATTTTAAAGTTCTCATATTATGAAGTCTGTCAGCTAATTTAATTAGTATTACTCTAATATCTTTTCCCATTGCCAAAAACATTTTTCTATAGTCTTCTACCTGTTGTTCTTCCATTGAAGCAAATTGCATAGAACTAAGTTTTGTTACACCTTCTACCATATCTGCAATTTCTTGTCCAAATTCTTCTTGAATATTTTGTTCTGTTACGTCAGTATCTTCAACTAAGTCATGTAACAAAGCTGCACAGATAGTACTATCATCTAAACCGATATCTGCTAAAATGTAAGCAACATTTAGCGGATGTATTATATAGGGTTCACCTGAACGTCTACATTGTCCATCATGATGTTTATTTGCATATTCATATGCTTTTGTTATTAATTTTACATCTATTTTTCTACTATGTTGTTTACGTTTGGCTATGACATCTTGTATTGTAATATTACTATCTTCTTGCATATCTACACTTCCTTTATTTTTACAAAGATTTCATTATATCTTTCATATTAATTTGTAATGTTTCTACTCCGTTAAAACTATTTATTTCGAGTACTCCTACTACATCAATTTTATCACCAATGCGATAATCTTCTGCTAAGTTTCCCATATTAAATCCTATAGCATTTACAATAGTATTGTTATCTTTTAATGTCAATTTTAAATGTTTTCCTTCAGATAATGCTCGAATAGAATCTATTTTTAAATTTTTAAAAGCAAAAATTGGTGTTTTATTTCCTTCTCCAAAAGGTTCTAATTGTTTTAAACTTTCTACCATATCTTTATTTACATCTTTAATATCAATTCTTGCATCTACTTGTAAAATTGGTACTATGTCCTCAATATGTGCTTCTGATGCTATTTTTTCAAAACTACATCTAAAATTTTCAAAGTTTTCTTTCTTAATTGTTATTCCAACAGCCATACTGTGCCCACCAAATTTTTCAATAGTGTTAGCACATTTTGTTAAAGCATCATGTAAATCAAATCCCGGTACACTTCTTCCAGAACCTTTACCTATTCCATCTTCTTCAAAGCTTAATAAAATGCTTGGCTTGAAATATAATTCTGTAATTTTTGAAGACACTATTCCGTATTACACCATGATGCCAATTTTCTCCTCCAACTATAATGGCATTGTTTTTATCTAAACCTTCCTGTTCTATTTTTTGCATAGCATTTTCAAATATGCTTTTTTCAGTTTCTTGCCTAATACGATTGTGTTCATTTAATTGTTCGGTTAATTTATTTACTTGTTGTATGTCTTGAGATAATAATAATTCTAAGGCCTCTTCTGCCTTTCCCATTCTTCCACATGCATTTATTCTTGGTGCAATTCCAAAAGAAATACTTGTTGAGTCAATTTTGCTATATCCTGAAGATTGTATAATAGAACGCAACCCTATGTTTTTAGTTTGGCGGATAAGTAATAATCCTAATTTAGCTATTACTCTATTTTCATCAACTAAAGGAACTATGTCTGAAATAGTTCCAACACATACAATGTCTAGATATTTTAAATATTCTTCTTCTTTACAACCTAAAGCTGTCCCAATTGCTTGTATTAATTTAAAAACTACTCCTACTCCTGCTAGTTCTCTAAAAGGATATTGGCTGTCTTTTCTTTTATTGTCAATAACTGCAAAAGCATCTGGTAACTCATTTCCCGGTTCATGATGGTCAGTTACAATAGTTTCAATTCCAAGTGAATTTGAATATGCAATTTCATCTATTGCTGAAATTCCACAATCTACTGTAATCATTAATTGACATCCAGTATCAAAAATTTTTTTAACTGCCTCTTTATTTAACCCATACCCTTCATTTAATCTGTTTGGTATGTATGTTGATACTTCTAATCCTCTGTCTTTTAAAAAACTCTTTAGAACCGTAATACTAGTAATTCCATCTACGTCATAATCGCCATAAATCGTTACTTTTTCTTGTTTTTCAATTGCCTTTATAATTCTTTCTACAGCTTTTTTCATATCTGTAATTAAAAATGGGTCATGAAAGTCTTTTCTAGTCGGTTCTAAAAATAATTTTATATCTTTTTCTTTCGTAATTCCTCTATTAACTAGTATTGTTGCAAGTAGTTTATTAATTTGATTTTTTTCAGCTATTTCATTAATCTCTTCTTCACTTGTTTCATAAATTTGCCATTTTTTGTTCATATTCCTCTCCTAAAATATTATTTTGTTTTATTCTATACTATTTTCGAGTTTTTTAAAAGAGTTTTTGTAAAATTTTATTCATCTTTGGCTGTGTTTATTTTAAATAATTTAAAAATTTCAACAATTATAATTGGAGAAACAATTAAACCTATTAACTCTAAAATATTTTCTGTTGGTAATACTGGAATGCTAAATATATTTCTTAAGAATGGTATCATTAAAATAATTAACATTAAAGCTGCTGATGCCAAAACAGCCCAAATCAATTTACTATTGTTAAAAATATTAGTTTTAAATATTGATTCTTTGTTATTTCTTACATTAAATACATGCACTAATTCTGATAAAGCGAGAGTTGCAAAAGCCATTGTTTGACCTACTTCTATTTTAGATTCATCTAAAGTTAATCCATCTATTGCTGTATTAGTAGTTGCTAGACCTATCACAAAAGCAGATAAAGTAAGTAGTCCTATCATAATTCCTTGATAAATAACACGCCATGTCATTCCTCTTGTGAATACTCCTTTTCCCGGTTTTGCGGGTTTTCTATTCATAATATCTCTATTAGCTGGATCAAAAGCCAATGCCAATGCTGGAAGTGAATCAGTTACTAAATTAATCCACAAAATATGAATTGGTAACAAGATTTCCAAATGTCCAATATCAGTAATGCCAAACCATTTTGCAAATAATGGCGTAAATAGAGTCGCCATAAATAGAACTACTATTTCTCCAATATTACTTGATAATAAGAATTGAATAACTTTTAAAATATTATCATAAATTCTTCTTCCCTCTTCTACTGCTGAAACAATAGTTGCAAAATTGTCATCTGTTAAAATAACATCAGCCGCTTCTTTTGCCACATCTGTTCCAACAACTCCCATTGCACATCCTATATCAGATGTTTTTAATGCTGGGCTATCATTAACACCATCACCTGTCATGGCAACAATTTCTCCGTTTTTCTGCCAAGCTCTTACAATTCTAACTTTATGCTCTGGAGAAACTCTTGCATAAACAGAATACTGTCTTACTTTTTTCTCTAATTCTTCATCAGACATTTTTTCAAGTTCTAATCCTGTAATAGCTTCTTCTTCTTTTTCTAAAATACCTAACTTTTTAGCAATTGCAGTAGCTGTAATTTTATGGTCTCCTGTAATCATAACTGTTTTTATTCCAGCAGTTTTACATTTTTCTACTGCTTTTTTTGCTTCCTCTCTTGGTGGGTCAATCATTCCTACTAAACCAATAAATGTTAAATCTTTTTCTATATTTTTCATTTCTTCGTCTGTTGGTATGTTGTCTATCTCACGATATGCACATGCTAATACTCTTAATGCTTCTTTAGCCATATTTTCATTGTGTTCTTTAATTTTTATAGTATAATTTTCTAAATCTTCTTTTACTTCACCATTTAATAAATAAGAATTACATCTTTTTAATAGTTCATCTACTCCACCTTTTGTATAAACAACATATTTACCATTTATTTCATTAACAGTTGTCATTAATTTTCTTTCAGAATCAAATGGAAATTCATTTAAGCGAGGTGCTCTATCATATATACTAGGGTCAAAATCTAATTTAAATGCCATATCTACTAAAGCTGTTTCTGTAGGGTCTCCTGTTAGTGTTCCATCTTTTGATATTTTTGTATCATTGCATAACATATTAGCAAATACTAATTTATTGATATCTTCATTAATGTCTTTTATATTTTCTAAATCTTTTGTTTCTTCATTTATAAATATTTTCTCTACTGTCATTTTATTTTGAGTTAATGTTCCTGTTTTATCAGAACATATTACAGTAGCACTTCCTAATGTTTCAACTGCTGGTAATCTTTTGACAATAGCATTTCTTTTTACCATTTTTTGCACGCCTATTGCTAGAACAATTGTAGAAACAGCTACTAATCCTTCTGGAATAGCTGCAACTGCAAGACTTACTGCTGTCATAAACATATGGATTGGTTCTTTCCCTTGTATTAGTCCTACTATAAAAATAAATACACATATAGCTAATGCTGCAATTCCCAATGTTTTTCCTAGCTTATTCAATTTTTGTTGTAAAGGTGTCTCTTGCTTTTCTGTATTATTTATCATTCCTGCAATTTTTCCAACTTCTGTTGTCATACCAGTTTCAACAACAATTCCTTTTCCTCTACCATATGTTACTAAACTTGAAGAAAATAGCATGTTAATTCTATCGCCAATTCCAATATCTTCGCCAGTTATTTTTTCTATGCTTTTTTCAACTGGTACAGATTCTCCAGTCAAAGAAGCTTCTTGTGATTTTAAGTTTACTGCTTCTATAATTCTCAAATCTGCTGGAATATAGTCACCTGTATCTAATATTACTATATCTCCCGGTACTAATTCTTTTGCTGGTATTACAGTAATTTCTCCATTTCTAACTACTTTTGCCGCATGGTCTGTTAATTTCTGTAATGCTTCTAATGATTTTTCAGCTTTAGATTCTTGTGTTACTCCTATTATTGCATTTACAATAACTACAATTAAAATAATAATTGTATCTGTAATTCCATCTCCTTCTGCTATGCCTACTATTCCAGAAACAATTGCTGCTATAATTAAGACAATAATAGAAAAATCTTTAAATTGATCTAGAAATCTTTGTAATAATGTTTTCTTTTTTGCAACCTTTAGTTGATTTAATCCATATTTTTCTTGCCTTTTTTGAACTTCTTGTAAATCTAACCCTTTTTCAATGTTTGTTTTTAAAGTTTTTTCAACTTCTTTGATATCTTGGTTAAACCATTTTATATTTTCCAATTCAATCAACTCCTATCTTTTGATTTTATTTGAAATATATTAAAAAAATTACTATACAGGCTCGTATAGTAATACTTTGGTGACCCCTACGGGAATCGAACCCATGATTCCACCTTGAGAGGGTGGCGTCTTAACCGCTTGACAAAGGGG
>CANRLE010000019.1 GCA_947631385.1 uncultured Clostridia bacterium
ACGGTACGCTACAAACGCACGCCAATTTTCAAGACTGGTGCCATAAACCAACTCGACCACCTCTCCATATGGTTAGACAAATGTCCAGCGACAGTATCTATCTTAGCATTTTTACAGACATTTGTCAATAGTAAATTTTAGATTTTTTACCATAGTCTAATTAATTCTATATATCTCATCTGAACCCATTGCTTTTTGAATTGCTTGTTGTTCCTCAGCTGAAATTGTATAAGTAGATTTTCCTTTATTTACAGGCTTTGCATAAATATTAGACATTTCTCTAGAATAAATACCATTTAAAACCACTCCATCATTATTTTCATCTAATAAAGCTAATGCAAAGCTCAAATCACTTCCTGTGTCTTTAAAAGCACTATAACGAACTATTCCAACTTTTTGAATACACTTTGATACATCTTTATTTAGACTTTGAACATATGTAATTATTTCTCCATTTTGTTTCTCTACTTCTTCTATTCTTGTCATATATGCTTTTAAATCTTCTTCTAGGTTATTGCTATTGCCCAGTTTCTTCATGAATTTTTCATATCTTTTATTAAGCTTTGAATATTTCGCAATTAATATAATAAATCCCAAAAACAATAATACTATTATTCCAAGCATAATAAATAAAAACATATCACTTTTTATTATTTGTATGACGCTTTCCATAGATACCTCTTTCTTACATTATTGAATTAAGCCTAAAATTCTTTCTAAATCTTCATTTGACGTATATTCTATTATTATTTTGCCTCTTTTGCTTCCTGCATCTAATCTTACTTTCGTTCCAAAAAAGCTTTGGAAATTATCTTCTATGCTTTTATACAAAATATGATTTCTTTGCTGTTCTTCTCTTGTTTCTTTCACTTTAGCCCTTTTTTCTACTTGTCTAACAGTAGCTCCTCTTTCAATCATTTGCAATGCTGTTTGATATTGCTTTTCTGGATCTGTGATTGCTAGCAATGCTTTGCAGTATCCTTCTGTTATTTTGCCCTCTTTTGCCATTTCTAATACACGTGGTTCTAAGTTTAATACTCTTACCCAATTGGCAACTGTGCTTCTTCCTTTTCCTAACTTTTTAGCAACTTCTTCTTGTGACATTCCATAGTTGTCTATTAAGGTTTTTATCCCCATCGCTTTTTCTACTGGGTTTAAGTCCTCTCTTTGCATGTTTTCTATCAATGATATTTCTGAATTGATTTGCTCATTGTCCTCTCTAATAATAGCTGGAATGTCTTTTAATCCAGCTATTTTAGAAGCTCTCCATCTTCTCTCTCCAGCAATTATACTGTAATATCCCTCTTTTTTTGTTACTACAATTGGCTGTATCAAGCCATATTCTTTAATTGATTCTGCTAATTCTTCTAATGATTCTTGATCAAATCTCTTTCTTGGTTGATCTCTGTTTGGTTCAATTTCTGTTACTTTCAAATTTTTTAAAGTGTCACTTTCTTGCTGTTGTTCTTCTTCTGGTACTGGACCAAATAATGCATCTAATCCTTTCCCTAAACCTGTCATTTTTGCCATTTTCTATTCCCCCTTATAACATATGTTTTGCCTTTTTTTCTTCTTCGTTCATTTTAAGAAATTCTTTTGCAAATTTTATATAACTTTTTGCTCCTTTTGACCTAGGATCATATTCAGTAATCGGCATCCCATAGCTTGGCGCTTCACTTAGCCTTACATTTCTTGGTATTACTGTTTTATATACCTTGTCATCAAAATATTTCTTAACTTCTTTTACTACTTGATTAGATAGGTTTGTCCTGATGTCATACATAGTAAGTAAAGCACCTTCGATTTGAATGTTTTTATTTAAGTGCTTTTTTACTAAATTAATCGTGTTTAATAGTTGTCCTAATCCCTCTAATGCAAAATATTCACATTGTACTGGTATTAAAACACTATCAGAGGCTGTAAAAGAGTTTAGTGTGATTAACCCTAAAGATGGTGGACAATCAATAAAAATATAGTCAAATTTTTCTTTGATTTCTTCTAGTTTTTCTTTTAACCTTTGCTCTCTTGACATCATTGATACTAGCTCAACTTCTGCTCCTGCTAAGTTGATGTTAGATGGACAAATTTTTAAGTTTTTTATTATTGTGTCTTGTATAACATCTTTCATTGGTGTATCACTTACTAATACATCATATGTTGATAATTCTACTTCCTTTTCTGCCCCTAAACCACTTGTAGCATTTCCTTGTGGGTCTGCATCAATTAGTAATACCTTTTTTCCCCTTTTTGCTAAAATAGTACTTAAATTAACGGTTGTAGTGGTTTTTCCAACTCCACCTTTTTGATTTGCTACTGCTAATATTTTTCCCAATTTCATTGCCTCCATTTTTTAGTTAATATTTATTTATTAGTTTGTTTGTTTTTACAGTCTTATGATATAAAAATATCTTAAAAAAGTCAATACAAATTCTAAAATTTATACAATTTAATGTTATGCAATTCAGTTGTTTTAATATAACATGTAGCAAGATAATATATTATTTATGAAGTAACAATTCGTGGGGACCAACAAATTACAGACTGTGATGCAAAAGCTATTAATAATTATATTTATTCATAACTTTGGTGTCGCAACTTCCATAATAAAAAAACTAATATGTCAGTTGCTCCAAATCGTACTCGCATAGCTCGTTTGGTCGCTTACGCAGTTATTCAAAATATAATTATTAATAGCTTTTTGCTTTACAGTCTGTTATGTAGTTGGGAGTTACAAATAAATAATATATTATCTTGCTACATGCTTATATTAAGCTAGCTGAACTATAACAATTTTATCTGTATAAAAAAAGACCCCTTAAAAAAGAGGCTCTTTTGATGGCACTCCCGGTTTCCTTGGAAACTTTGCTGGAGTACTCTTACATTTTCTTATCACAACAACACTTCTATTCATATCACTCTTTGGCAACTGAAACTGATCCACCCTCTCTACCTTTCCGCCCAACAAAATTATAGCATTCTCAGTTGATGCAAGTTCATTCTCAACATCGCTTCCCTTCATACTAATACAAACACCATCTAGCTTTACCAAAGGAATTTGATACTCTGCCAAAGTAGACAAATTAGCAACAGCTCTTGAAGTTGCGACATCAAATTTTTCTCTATAATTTTTATTTTTTCCAAACTCCTCCACTCGAGAATGAACTGCACTCATATTTGTCAATTGCAATCTATCAATAACTTCATTTAAAAAATTAACTCTTTTATTTAACGAATCCAGCAACGTAACTTCTAAATCATCTCTAATAATCTTTAGAGGAATTCCTGGAAATCCTGCTCCTGTTCCTACATCAACAACTTTAGCTCCTTGGCTTATATACTGAGCTATTGTCATAGAATCAATAAAATGTTTCAATACAATCTCTTCTGGTTTTGTAATCGCTGTCAAATTAATTTTTTCGTTCCATTCTAATAACAATTCCATATATGTATAAAATTTTTCTATTTGCTCATCTGTCAATGAAATTTTAAGTTCTATAGCATATTCTTTCATTAATTTTTCAAAATCTTCTTTTTTCATAGTGCCTCCTTCCCTTTTTGTTGTAAATAAACTAGCAAAACAGCTATATCAGCTGGTGAAACCCCTGAAATTCTTGAAGCTTGGCCAACGGAATGTGGTTTTGCCTTATTTAGTTTTTGGCGTCCTTCTAAGCTAATTCCTTTAATTTGTTCATAGTCGATGTCCTCTGATAAGATTTTTGTTTCTAATTTCTTAAATTTTTCTACTTGCTGCTCTTGCATCTTTATATAGCCTTCATATTTTATTTGTATTTCTACTTCTTCCCTTTCCTGTCTGGTTAATTCTGGTCTTTCAGTATCAATTTCTGCTAATTTTTCATAGTTTAATTCTGTCCTTTTTAGTAATTCTGACATCTTTGTACCTGTTGATAATTCAGTAGTTCCGCTGTTTTTTAATAATTCATTTACTTTTTCTGTTGGTTTTACAATTGTGTCTTTTAATCTTTGTATTTCTTTTTCTATGTTTTGCTGTTTGTTTTTAAATTTTTCATATCTTTCTTTTGATATCAAGCCTATTTCGTAACCAATTGGTGTTAATCTTAAATCTGCATTATCTTGCCTTAATAATAGCCTATATTCTGCTCTAGAAGTCATCATTCTGTATGGCTCATTTGTTCCTTTTGTAACAATATCATCAATTAAAACTCCTATATACCCTTGTGTTCTGTCCAAAATAAGTGGCTCTTTTCCTTTAATCTTTTGAGATGCATTTATTCCTGCTATTAATCCTTGACATGCTGCTTCTTCATATCCAGATGTCCCATTTATTTGTCCTGCCATAAATAATCCATCAATTCCCTTGTATTCTAAGGAAAGCTTAAGATTAGATGGATTTATACAATCATATTCAATAGCATATGCAGGTCTAGTAAATTCAGCCTTCTCTAATCCGGGAATCGTATGATATAACGCAATTTGCACGTCTTCTGGTAAAGAAGAACTCATTCCTTGAATATACATTTCTTCTGTGTCCATGCCTATAGGCTCTACAAAGGCTTGATGTCGCGGTTTGTCGCTAAATCGCACTACTTTGTCTTCTATAGAAGGGCAATATCGTGGTCCTGTGCCTTCTATCATCCCTGCATACAATGGTGAACGGTGCAAATTTTGTCGAATTATGTCGTGAGTTTTTTCATTCGTGTATGTTAAATAGCAATCTACCTGCTCAAATTCTTTTGGTTCATTTTCAAAAGAAAATGCTTCTATTCCCTCATCACCATTTTGCACCTCCATCTTAGTAAAATCAATGCTTCTACGGTTTATTCTAGCAGGCGTTCCTGTTTTAAAACGTACTAATTCTATTCCTAAATTTTTTAAGCAATCAGAAAGTTTATTCGCTGCTGATACACCGTCTGGACCGCTCTCTTTAGAGAATTCACCAATGAAAATTTTTCCCTTTAGATATGTACCTGTCGCTAAAATTACTGCTTTTACTTTATACACTGCTCCAACCTCTGTTTTAATCGCCGTAATTTTGCCATTTTCCACTTCGATTTCCACAATTTCTCCCTGTTTTACTTCTAAGTTTTCTTGTTTTTCTAAAGTATGTTTCATTTCAGCTTGATATCTTTTTCTGTCTGCCTGTGCCCTTAAAGAGTGCACTGCTGGCCCTTTTGAGGTATTTAGCATCTTAATTTGAATCATTGTTTTATCAATGTTTTTTCCCATCTCTCCACCTAATGCATCAATTTCTCTTACTAAATGCCCCTTTGAGCTTCCTCCTATATGAGGATTGCAAGGCATATTTGCAATAGCTTCTAAACTAATTGAAAAGATTAATGTCTTCATTCCTAATCTCGCTGCAGCAAGAGCTGCTTCGCATCCTGCGTGTCCTGCTCCAATTACTGCTACATCATATTCTCCTGCTAAGTAATTCATTTATTCCTCCTTTTTTGTTCCGCATAATTGTTCCACAAGAATTTTTTCCCTTCCTTGTGAAACAAAAATCACTGTTTTTTTTCAATATTAGTATCCTTTAACCTATTTGTTTTTATATGTTTTATGTATACCATTTACGATGCCAGCTCGTGTCAACGTTTTTGTCGTTTTTGTTCGGTTATAAAATAGGTTTTAGTAAATTTTTACTGCAAATTTGTTTTTTATGTAATTTGCAACTGCCTGTTCGCCTTTTTTAAAAAATGCATATTTTTTATCCACTTTTTATTTGCTTTGAAAATCGTTTTATTTGTCTTTTTGCTTTTTTAATATGAAATTATATCTTTTTTATTTAAAAACGTCTTATTTTTCATTTTCGTGCGTTTAAATTTATTTTCCTAAACAGAATTTAGAGAAAATTTCATTGATAATATTTTCTTCTACAATTTCTCCTGTGATACTACCTAAATTTTCTAAAATATTTTTTATAAAAATGGCTACCATGTCTAGTGGCATTTGATTTTCTATGGTCTCTCGTGTCTTTTCAATATTCTCAATTGCTTTTGTTATTAAATTTTTATGTCTTACATTAGTTATTACTGTTTCATTATCTAAATTTATTTCATTCAAATTAAATAATTTTATAATTTCTTCTTCTAATTTCTCTATTCCTACTTGATTTAAAGCTGAAAGTTTTATTATATTGCCACTATATTTCTTTAATAAACTATTATTTTCATCCAAAACACTTGGTAAATCAATCTTGTTTAATATAATAATTGACTTTCTATTTTTGATTAATTCTAAAATATCCATATCTTCATCAGTTAATTCTTTTGTACTGTCAAAAATAGCAATAATTAAATCTGCTTCTTTTGCCATTTCCCTAGACTTTGCTATTCCTATCTTTTCAACTTCGTCTTTTGCTTCCCTAATTCCTGCAGTATCTATCAATTTTAATGGAACTCCTCCAATTGTTACAAATTCTTCTATTGTGTCTCGTGTTGTTCCTTCATATTCCGTAACAATTGCTCTATCTTCTTTTAAAATAGCATTTAAAAGTGATGATTTACCTGCATTTGGCTTTCCTATAATTGCTGTTTTTATTCCTTCTTTTATTATCTTTCCATTGTCAAAACTCTTCTCTAATGCTTGTAATTTAGGCTCTACTTTGTCTAGCATTTCCAGTATCTGCTGACTTGTAACTTCTTCTACATCATATTCTGGATAATCTATGGCAACTTCTATATTGACCATTACATCTAGGATTTCTTGCTTTATTTCCGCTATCTTTTTTGATAATACCCCTTCTAACTGCTTTATTCCAGTTTTGGCTTCTCTTTCCGATTTAGCATTAATAACATCAATAACAGATTCTGCTTGTAATAAGTCAATTCTCCCATTTAAAAATGCTCTTTTAGTAAATTCCCCTGGCTCAGCTAATTCAGCACCATTTTTTAGGCATATTTCTAAGATTTTTTTAACAATGACATTCCCTCCATGTGAATTGATTTCACACATATTTTCCGTTGTATAGCTCTTTGGTGCTTTGAAATAAGAAACTAATACCTCATCAATTATTTGCCCATTTTCAACAATATTGCCATATTTTATTGTGTAACCCTTTATTTCATCGATTTTTTGCTGATTTTTTGCTATAAAAATACGATTTAATATTTCAAAACAATTTTCTCCACTCATTCTAATAATACCTATTCCTCCTATTCCGCGGAGCCGTAGATATTGACACAATCGTACTCATTACTTTCCCCCCTTTTTCCAAATAAAAAAGTCAAAGAAAGAATTTACAAAATAACTTGTAAAATCCGACCTTTGACCTCCGATTTTATCTTTTATTATTTTTTAATGATATTACTACTCTTCTATGTGGTTCTTCGCCTATGCTCGTTGTTTCCACTTTTTCATTTTGCTGTAGTTTAGTATGAATAATTTTTCTTTCATATGCTTGCATTGGCTCCAATTTTACTGGCTTGTGTGTTCTTATTACTGTTCTAGCTACTTTTTCAGCTAATTCTTCTAATGTCTTTTCTCTTTTTGCTTTGTATCCTTCTATGTCTAAAATAACTCTTACTTTGTTCTCAATTCCTTTACCAGCTATGGCAGATAATACAGTTTGTAATGCATATAAAGTTTCTCCTCTGTAACCAATTAGATATCCTAAATCATTGTGATTTATGGTAACATTTATATAACTCGTTGTGCTTTCTACTGTGTAAGTAGTTCCTTCAGCTAGTTTTGATACAAAATCTTTTAAAAACTTCTCTACATTTTCTTTTGCTTTTTCTTGTTCTTCTGCTGTTAGTTGTATTTCTTTTTTTGGTTTTACTTCTTCATGTCTAGTTTTCTTTTCATTTTTGCTTTCTTTTAATGTCATTTCTACTTTAACAACTCTTGGTGTTAAAATACTGAAAAAACTTCTTTTATCTTCATTTTCTAATACTTTAATTTCAACTCTATCTTTAGAAACATTTAATTTTTTTAGTCCTTTTTCAATAGCTTCATTAGTGGTTTTTCCCTCGGAAATAATGGTATTTTCCATTGATTATTCCTCCTCACTTGCTTCTTCTTTTTTAAGAAATATTTCTATAATTAATCTTTCTAAAATCATTAAAATATTACTTACTAACCAATACATTGCCAAGCCTAAAGGTGCTACAAATGCTATAGATATTGACATAATTGGCATCATCCATGACATCATTTTATTTGTTTGCATAATTGCATCCATTTCATTGTCTTCTTTTGGCTCTTCTGTCTTTCCGCTTTCTCCGTCTATCAATTTTTTTTGATTTTTCTCCATTTGCTTTTGTTGCATTGCTGTCGTCATTCTTATTGATATAAATGATGATAAGATATATAGCACTGGTATAATATATACTGTGTAATCTGTCATGTTTTGTTGTGGTACTTTACTTAAGTCTAACCCTAAAAAGTTCATTTGGATATTTAACTTATCAACATTTGCATCTTCTGGATTCTTTTCTTTTAACCAGTTATATTCTCTAATTAAATCAATTTCAGGATATACTCTACTTACTTCTTTTCCTTCTTCTTGTAGCTGTGTTACATATTTGTTAATATCTTCTGATGAGATTTTCTCCATATATGTAATAGGGCTTCTTACTAAGTAAAAAATTGATAGTAATAAAATTATTTGAACAATTCCTGTTAAACAACCACTGAATGGACTCATTTTTTCTGTTTTGTATAAATTCATCATTTCTTGGTTCATTTTTTCTGGGTCATTTTTGTACTTGAATTGTATTACTTTCAACTTTTCCTGCAATTTACTAGTTTTCTGCACTGTTCTCTGCTGTTTTATTGATAAAGGTAACAATAATAATTTTATGATAACTGTAAATAAAATAATAGCAAATCCATAATTGTTGACAATATTATATAGAATTGCTAACAGATAGCCAAATATGCCTGCAAAAAATTGAAACATTCTTGTTCCTCCTCACTCTATTTTAGCGGATCATATCCTCCTTTTGAGAAAGGATTGCATCTTAGAATTCTTTGAATTCCTTTTATTATCCCTTTCCCTGCCCCATATTTTTGAATTGCTTGTTTTGTGTATTCTGAGCATGTTGGATAAAATTTGCAATGAATATTTTTACTTTCAAGCCATAAGGATATATGTTTTTGATATCCATTTATGAGCCAAATAAGTAATTTTTTCATGTTTCTTCCTCGATTATGTTTGCCTTTTTTAATATACTATTCATGTCTTTATGTATGTTTTGATAATTTGCTTTTTCTGTTTCTATGCTTTTTTTCCATAAAAATATTATTTGATAACCTGTTTTTAAGTCTTTTTCATAAAAAGAATAGTTCTCTCTTATTAGCCTTTTTATCTGGTTTCTTCTGGTTGCTTTTGCTATTTTTGTACTAATAGCAAGCCCCAATAAATTAACTTCTTTTATGGAACCTTTTTTTATAAAAGCCTCTATACACTGCCCTGAATAATATTTTCCTTTTGACAAAACATTTTTAAATTCATAATTTTTTTTCATCATTTTTGTTTTTTTCATTCTTTTTCCTTTCTTGCTAGGTAAATAAGATGAAAAAATATGTTTAAAAGGCTTACTTTTTTAAGCAGTCAATTTTTTTCTACCTTTTGCTCTTCTTGCTTTTAATACGTTTCTTCCAGCCTTTGTCTTCATTCTCTTCATAAATCCGTGTTCTTTCTTTTCTTGTCTGTTTTTTGGTTGAAATGTTCTTTTCATTGTAATTACACCTCCTACTGATAATTAACAAGTATATCGATTATACCTCATTCCGTAATAAAAAGTCAAGTGTTTTTTTAATTTTAATTTTGATTTTTCTGTTTTATGTAACTTTTTAATTTTTTTAGACATTTTTCCACAGTTTTTTTCTATTTTATCCACATTTAAAAAATTTTTTCCACATTTTTATTGACTTCTTATATAAAAATTTGTTATTATAAGGGAAATTGAAATAATATGATTTTTTATTGAAAAATAAATGAATTTTTGTTCGTAAAAATAGCAGACAAATTAACTTAAAATAATCCAATTTATCAACAGTTGTGGATAATTTTGTGGATAAATACATTTTAGAAAGGATGAATTTCAAATGGACATAGACAAGCAAGATTTAATGCAAAAAATAAAAGATGAACTAAGAAAAGAACTAACAAAAATTTCTTATGATACATGGATAAAACCATTAGAAATCCGCAGTATAGAAGGAAATCATATTGTTTTTACAACAGTTTCTGAATTTCAAAGAGACTATGCTGAAAACAAATATAAACCATTAATATTAAATACATTAAGTTTTCTTACGAATAAAGATTGGACATATTCTGTCATTGACCTAGAAAAAGAGCAATTAGAAGCAGAATTAAAAGATCAACCTGAAGAATATGATGAAGAATCTCAAGAAGAACTTCCATCACCAGAAGTAATGTCAAACCAAACTACAATTGACCGTAAATACACTTTTGAAAATTTCGTCGTTGGTGATAATAATAAATTTGCACATGCAGCTGCATTGGCAGTAGGGGATAAGCCCGGAGAAGACTATAATCCGCTATTTATTTACGGAGGGTCTGGATTAGGGAAAACTCACTTAATGCATGCCATTGGAAATCGAATATTGGAAAAACACAAAAACTACAATGTGTTATATGTAACATCTGAAACATTTACCAATCAACTAATTAATGCGATAAAAGACTACAAAAATGACATGTTTAGAAATAAATACAGAACAATTGATGTTTTACTTATTGATGATATTCAATTTATTGCTGGAAAAGAGAAAATTCAAGAAGAATTTTTCCATACTTTCAATACTTTGAGGGAGAAGAGGAAGCAAATCGTTATTTCTAGTGATAAGCCACCTAGAGATATTCCATTTTTAGAAGACCGTTTAAAATCTAGATTTGAATGGGGACTTCTTGCGGATCTTTATTCTCCAGATTATGAAACACGTTTTGCTATTTTAAGAAAAAAAGCTCAAGAAGAAAATGTCATTATAGATGATTACATTCTTTCTAACATAGCAAACAAAATAGATTCCAACATTAGAGAATTAGAAGGAGTTTATAATAAAATTGTTGCTAGAGCTTCATTAACACATAGTCCAATAACTATAGAATTAGCTGAAAAAATTATAAATGAATTCAAATACGAAAGCGAAAAAGTAATTTCATCTGATTTCATCCAAGAAACAGTTGCAAAATATTTCAGCATTGATAAAGATGATTTATCAAGTAATAAGCGTTCTAATGATATTGCTTTTCCAAGACAAATTGCTATGTACTTATGTAGGGAAGTAGCAAACATGTCTTATCCTCAAATAGGAACAGACTTTGGGGGAAGAGACCACTCAACTGTAATGCATGGATGTAAAAAAATAGAAAAAGAAATAAAAGAAAAAAATAATACTAAGTTAATTGTGGATAGTGTGAAAAACATTATCATAAATGGAAAACAATAGAAAACAAAACGACTTTGAAATTTTTTTGAAATTTGTGTTTGAAAAAATCTTGTTTGGATAAAAACAAATCAATCTATTCTTACGGAAATAATTGATTCGATATCCACAGCCAGTTGTTAAAAAGCTGTTTATAAACTGTGAACAAATAGGTTTTCAACAATTAGATTTTTAAAGTGTGGAAAAAACGACAAGTTTTCCACCAAGTTATAAACAACAATTTTTCTAGGGATTCTAATAATCAACATAGTTTTCCACAGTTTCCACAGTACCTAATACTAATACTACTAATAATATTTTATATTATATAAAGGAGGAAGCAAAATGAAAATAGTTTGTTACAAAGATACTATTTTAAAAGCTCTTAATTCCGTAGTAAAAGGCGTATCTTCAAAAACAACAATGCCTATACTAGAAGGAATACTAATTCAAACAAATGATAATGAAATAAAATTAACAACCTATGATTTAGAAATAGGGATAGAATATGTAATGGAATGTGAAGTAAAAGAACAGGGAAGTACAGTAGTAAATGCAATCATGTTTAGTGAAATCATTAGAAAATTACCTGATACAGAAATTCATATTTCATTAAATAGTAATAATCTATTGGAAATTGAGTGTGAAGGATCATTATACAAATTAGCAACAATGAAACCAGAAGAATTTCCAGAATTACCAAAAATAGAAGTTGAAAATTCTATTGAAGTAGACCAAAATATTTTAAAAAACATGATAAGAAAAACAATCTTTGCTGTAAGTACAGAAGAGAGTAGACCAATTTTTACAGGATGTTTATTTGAAGTTGAAAATAATAAATTAACTGTAGTTTCTGTAGATGGCTTTAGATTAGCATTACGTTCTATATATTTAAATAAGCAAAGTAATAATTTTAAAGCAGTTATTCCGGGAAAAACTTTAAATGAAGTGAACAAAATTATTTCAGATTCATTTGACAATGTAAAAATAGGAGTAGCTAAAAATCAAGCATTATTTGAAATGGACAACTGTAAAGTAGTTACTAGAATTTTAGATGGAGAATTTTTAAATTATAAAAACGTAATTCCAAGCAATTGGGAAACAAGAATTAAAGTAAATAAAAACAATATACAAAATAGTTTTGAAAGAATTAGTTTAATTTCTGCATCTTCAGTAGAAAAAGAAAAAAAATATCCAGTAAAAGTAAGAGTAGATATAGGAAAAGTAACAATTTCATGTACTAACCAAACAGGAGATGCTAAAGAAGAATTATATGTTTCAACAGAAGGAAAAGACTTAGAAGCAGGATTTAATCCTAAATATTTTCTTGATAGTTTGAAAGCAATTGATGATGAAGAAGTATATATAGAATTTGGAACTAGCATATCACCATGTTTGATAAAGTCAATTGAAAATAATGATTACACTTATATGATTTTACCAATTCGATTAAAAGAAGATTAAAAAGAAAAAGGTAGAAGAAATTCTGCCTTTCATTTTTAGTTTTCCACAAATTGATATTTTTTTGTGGAAACTTAAAGAGAAAAATAGCAAAAAAAAGATTTTAAAAGATAATAGAAGAAAAAGTGATATAAATAATTACAAATGAATTTATTTGATTTTTAAAAAAATATAAAAAATCTAAATGAGGAAATTTGACGTTAAAAAAATAACGACGCATGAGAATGAAAAATAAGACGATTTTATTTTTTTGCCATATAATTTCATTACGAAAAAAATAGATAAAAATAGATAAAAAAAGAAAAAATTAGAAAAAAAAAGATAAAAAAAGATAAAATTATAAACAAATGGGGTATAATATGTGGATTAATAAAATCAAAATAAACAATTTTAGGAATTACAAACAGGAAGAAATTAAATTAGACAAAAATATTAACATTTTTTATGGAGAAAATGCTCAAGGAAAAACAAATATTATAGAGGCTATTTTTTTAGGAAGTATGGGAAAATCCTTCCGTGCAAAAAAAGACAAAGAAATGATTCGTTTAGGTAGTGAAAATTCAACAATAGAAATAGAATATGATAAATTAGATAGAGAAGGAAAAATAAAAATTGAATTAGGAAATAGAAAAAATATTTATCATAATGGAATAAAGTTAAAAAAATTAAGTGAATTATTAGGTAATATCAATATTGTTATTTTTACACCAGATGATATAAATATTTTAAAAGGTGGACCTCAAAATAGAAGAAGATTTTTAGATATAATGATTAGTCAATTAAAACCTAATTATATGTATCATTTAAATTTATTTCTAAAAACATTAGAACAAAGAAACAATTATTTAAGGCAAATAAGGGAAGAAAAAAAAGACGAAAATTTATTAGATATTTGGGATGCTAATTTAGCAGAACATGCAGAAATTATTTATAAATATAGAAATGAATACATAAATAAAATAAAAGAAAAAATAAAAAAAATGCATAAAGAAATAACGAATGAAAAAGAAGATATTGAGATAGAATATATATCAGAATGTGATACAAAAGAAAAATATTTACAATTATTAAAAGAAAGAAGAAAGCTAGATATTATCAAAGGATTTACGACAAAGGGAATTCACAGAGATGATTTTGTTATTTTTATTAATAAAAAGCAAATTGATATTTATGGTTCACAAGGCCAACATAGAACAGCAATTCTTTCATTAAAATTAGCTGAATTAAATATTGTAAAAGAAGAAATAGGGGAAGAACCAATTTTATTATTAGATGACTTTATGTCAGAATTAGATAAAAATAGAATTCATAATTTTCTAGAAAAAATCAAAGATGCGCAAGTAATTATAACATGCACAGAAAAAATAATAGTTGAAAATAAAAAAATTTTAATATATAATGTACAGGATGGAACATTAAAAAAATCTTGTTAGGAGGAAACAAAATGGAAAAATTTGAACACAAATATGGTGCTGAGCAAATTCAAGTTTTAGAGGGTCTTGAAGCAGTAAGAAAAAGACCAGGAATGTATATAGGTAGCACATCTGTTAGAGGTTTACATCATTGTGTTTATGAAATCGTAGATAATGGTGTTGATGAAGCTTTAGCAGGTTATTGTACAGAAATTAATGTAATAATAGAACCAAACAATGTTATTAGTGTAGAAGATAATGGAAGAGGAATTCCAGTTGAAATTCACCCAAAAACAAAAATATCTACTGCTGAAACAGTTTACACAGTATTACATGCTGGAGGAAAATTTGGTGGAGATAGTGGTTATAAAGTTTCTGGAGGATTACATGGTGTAGGTGCTTCTGTTGTTAATGCATTATCTTCATGGACAGAAGTAACAATTAGAAGAGACGGACATCTTTATCAAATGAAATTTGAAAAAGGAAAGACAGTTCAAAAATTGGAAGAAATAGGAGAAGCAACAGGAACAGGAACAAAAGTTAGATTTTTAGCAGATGATACAATTTTTGAAAGTTTAGATTATGAATATGAAGTATTAGAAAAAAGATTTAGAGAAATTGCATTTTTAACAAAAGGACTAAAAATAACTATTGAAGATCAAAGGGAAGAACCTTTTAAAAAAGCAGAATTTTGTTTTGAAGGTGGACTAGTTTCTTTTGTTGAATATTTAAATAAGAACAAAGAAAAGTTACATAAATCTCCAATATATGTAGAAAAAGATGGAGAAGTACCAGTAGAAATTGCTATTCAATATACAACAAGTTATTCTGAAAATATATATACTTTTGTAAATAACATTAATACTATAGAAGGTGGAACACATTTAGAAGGATTTAAAAGATCACTTACAAAAGTATTTAATGATTATGCAAGAAGTCATAATATATTAAAAGATAAAGATCAAAACTTACAGGGAGAAGACATTAGAGAAGGAATTACAGCAGTTGTATCTGTAAAAGTAAAAGAACCACAATTTGAAGGACAAACAAAAACAAAATTAGGAAATAGTGAAGTTGCAGGAATTGTACAAAGCATGGTAAATGAATCTTTAGCTACCTTTTTAGAAGAAAATCCTACTGTAGCTAAAGCAATATTAGAAAAATGTATTAGTGCAGCAAGAGCAAGAGAAGCGGCAAGAAAAGCAAGAGAATTAGTAAGAAAAAAGAATTCACTTGAAACATCTACTTTACCAGGAAAATTAGCAGACTGTAGTAGTAAAAATCCAGAAGAATGTGAAGTTTATATTGTTGAGGGAGATTCTGCTGGAGGAAGTGCAAAACAGGGAAGAGACAGAAAATTCCAAGCTATTTTACCTCTATGGGGAAAAATGTTAAATGTTGAAAAAGCAAGAGCAGATAAAATTTATGGAAATGACAAACTAAATCCAGTAATTCTAGCAGTTGGAGCAGGAATTGGTAGCGACTTTGATGTAACAAAAATCAGGTATGGAAAAGTTATCATTATGGCAGATGCCGATGTAGATGGTGCACATATTAGAACATTATTGTTAACTTTCTTCTTTAGATATATGAGACCATTAATTGAAAATGGAAATGTTTATTTAGCACAACCACCACTATATAAATTATCTAAAAAAGGAATGGAAGATAGATATTGTTATACAGATGAAGATTTGGAAAAAGCATATAAAGAATTAGAAGAAAAAGGAATTGCAAGAGATCAACTAGGACTACAAAGATATAAAGGTTTAGGTGAAATGAACCCAGAACAATTATGGGAAACAACAATGAATCCAGAAACAAGAATTTTAATTAAAGTAACAATGGAAGATGCAATAAAAGCTGATGAAATTTTTACTTTATTAATGGGAGACGAAGTAGAACCAAGAAGAGACTTTATTCAAGCAAATGCAAAATATGTAAAAAATCTAGATATATAAAATTTAATGGCAGGTAATAAACAAAATTATCTGCCATTAATCTATAAAGCTAATAATAATCTCAGTTAAAACTAATATACCTAATATTTAAACCTAATATATATTACTATATAAATAAGCTAGATACCAAATATATTAATCA
>CANRLE010000020.1 GCA_947631385.1 uncultured Clostridia bacterium
CAGAAAAAAATAAAAAAGCAAATCAAGATATATCAGTACTTCCAATAGATTCTATCTATACACCAGTAAAAAAGGTCAACTATCAAGTAGAAAATACTAGAGTTGGTCAAATGGTAGACTATGATAAATTAGTTATTGAAGTATGGACAGATGGAAGCCTAAAAGCGCATGAAGCATTAAGCTTAGCTGCTAAAGTAATGACAGGTCACTTAGAATTATTTATTGATTTATCTGAAACTACAAAAAATACTCAAGTTATGATTGAAAAAGAAGAATCAAAGAAAGAAAAAGTTTTAGAAATGTCAATTGAAGAACTAGAATTATCAGTTCGTTCTTTCAACTGTTTAAAAAGAGCAGGAATTGCAACAGTTGAAGATTTAACAAATAAATCTGAAACTGATATGATGAAGGTAAGAAATTTAGGAAAGAAATCATTTGACGAAGTAACTGCAAAATTACATTCTTTAGGATTAGATTTTGCAAAAGAAGATGACTAGAAGAAAATTAGTTAAAGGAAGGTGAAAAAATTGGCTACAAATAGAAAGTTAGGTAGAACAACAGATATTAGATTAGCTATGTTAAAAACTTTGACAACAGATTTAATACAACATGGAAAAGTTGAAACTACATTACCAAGAGCAAAAGAAGTAAAAGCAATTGCAGATAGCCTTATAGCTCTTGCAATTAAAGAAAAAGACAACTATGAAACTATAGAGGTTAAAGTAGTAAAAGCTAAATTAGATTCAAAAGGTAATAAAGAAACTGAGTTAGTAAAAAGCAAAAATGGCAAAGAATATCTAAAAGTAGTAAAAGAAGAAAAAACTGAAAAAAGACAAAAAGATATGCCAACTAGATTAAATGCTAGAAGAAAAATGATGAGAAAATTAAATAAAGTTAAAGATAATGAAGGTAATAATATTGATTTACCATCAAAATTATTTAATGAAATAGCTCCAAAATATGCTGGTAAAAACGTAGGAGGATATACTCGTATTATTAAAGCAGGACCTAGAAAAGGTGATGGAGCAGAAGTTGCTATTTTACAACTTATATAGAAATAAAAGAACAAAGTCCCCTAATTCAAGGGGACTTTTAGTATTTTAAGTGTCCAAAAATCTTTCAACAGTTTGCGGGATAAAATCTTGATGCAAACATAATTCGAAATCACTTATCATTTCGGTAAATGAATATTTCTTTATAATACCTTTTTTAATAACAATTTCAGATAAGACGATATTTGAAAAGCTTTCCACGTCTCTTATAGATATGATTGACAAGAATTGAGCATGTAAAATACCTTCAACATGCATCAATAATGAAGATACATCATAAAAGTATTTTCTTTGCTTTAAAACTCTGAATAAAGAATTTGTAAGTTGATCATCAAATTCTTCATCTTGTGATGTGTAAATAAATTTTATCGAATTGTCTTCCCTTAAAAGTTTTGCAGTAGTTAAACCTTTCTTGCTATCATAAGAAAATGATAAATCTAAATATGTGTCGTCTTTTTTTAGTTGTATAACACGCATTTCAGTTAATGTAATTTCAGCTGTTTCTGGTGTTATTTTGAAAGTGTAATCTTTCTCATAAGGTAATTCATTCTTTCCAATAGTATAATCTTGAGGTGAATGTAAATACCAAAGATAATACTGTGTTTTTGTATCATCTATAATTGTTGAAGAGAAAAGCCCCCTTTTAGATATCTTTATTGGAAATGTGATATCCTTACATTTACTAAAAAAATAAGAAAACTTGTCAATAGTTACATTTTTTGTTTCACATAGGTTATTAACCCAACTTGTGATTTGTTGTTTAGTTTCTTCAGAGTCAAATAAAACATCATCAAAAAAATCAGTTCTTATCCGATTTTGTGTATTCATTTACCTAACCTCCTTTCAATACAAATTGCATTTCGCAATAAAATTTATAACTATATTGTATCATATTTTCTTGGAATATACAATAAAATCACAACTTTAAAATTATTACATATAATAAGACCATAGGAGGCTAAAAAATGACAGAATTTATTTTAAGAACCATATTTTGGACATTAGCCATTTATGGATTTATTGAAATAATAAAAAATATAATGTACATATTAACATATACCAAATTTCAGTCTGATGGTATATATGTAATTATAGCTGTTAAGAACCAAGAAGAGAAAATAGAAGGCTTTTTGCGTTCTAGCTTATTTAAAATATTGTATGGAAAAGAAGAATATTTAAAGGATATTATTGTAGCTGACTTAAAATCAACTGATAATACAAAAGAAATTGCCAAGAAATTAGAAATGGAATATGATTGCTTGAAAGTGACAAGTTGGAAAGAATGCAAAGATATAATAGATAATATAAATGATAACTAAAAAGATGTATCTTGAAATGAAGCATATTTTATGATAATATAACATGTAACAAGGAGAAATAGATGGAAATTATAGGTGAAATACAAGCTATTATTTATAAAAATGAAATAAATAGTTATACAATAGCAGAATTTGAGACTGATGAAGAAACTACAACAATTGTAGGTTATTTGCCATTTGTAAACATTGGAGACACACTAAAAGTAATAGGAAAATTTGTAGAACATAAAGAATATGGAAGACAATTTAAAATAGACACCTTTGAAAAAATGATGCCACAAACATTAGAAGCACTAGAAAAATACTTGTCAAACGGAAATATAAAAGGAATAGGAGAAGCACTAGCAAAAAGAATTGTAAAAAAATTTGGAGAAGAAACAATTTACATTTTCAAACATGAGCCAAAGAGATTAGCAGAAATTAGAGGAATTTCAGAAAGTAAAGCAATAGAAATGTCAGAGGACTTTATTCAAAATTGGGAAGTATGGCAAATAGTTGGATTTTTAGAGAGGTTTGGAATTGGTGCAGAACATGCTAAAAAAGTTTTTGATTTATTTGGAAGCAACGCAATTGAACAAATAGAAGCAAATCCATATATTTTAATTGATTTAACAAGAGGAGTAGACTTTAAGCAAATTGACAAAATGGCACTAGACTTAGGAATAAACTACGATAATGAAAAAAGAGTTGAAAGTGGGATTAAATATGGATTAATTAGAAGTACTTATAATGGACATGCATGCGTATTAAAAACCAACTTAATTGAATTTGTTATCAATTTATTAGATGTAAGTACAGAAAATGTAGAAGATGGACTAATAAATTTAAAGGTAAAAGATGAAATTGTAGTAGAAGAAAGAGAAAAAGAAGAATATGTGTATTTAAAAGCATTTTATCAAGCAGAAGCTGATATTGTATTTCGAATTAATAGATTACAAAATGCTAAGAACGTAAAAAAAATAGCACACGTAGAAACAGAATTAAAAAAAGTAGAAGCAACTTCAAAAATAGAATTATCAGAAAAGCAAAAAGAAGCTGTAAAATTAGTAAATGAAAATAATGTTACAATTATTACTGGAGGACCAGGTACAGGAAAAACCACAATAATAAAAACAATTATAGATATATATGAAGGAAAAGGTAAAAAAGTTGTCCTTTGTGCGCCAACAGGAAGAGCAGCAAAGAGAATGACTGAAACAACAGGAAAAGAAGCATCAACTTTACATCGACTATTAGAAATTGGAAAAATCAATGAAGACAGTTTATACAAAAATATTGGAGATTATGAAGGAGCACCAATTGATGGTGATATAATTATAGTTGATGAGATGTCAATGGTAGATATGTTTTTAATGGATTACTTATTAAAATGCATATATCAAGGTAGTAAATTAGTATTAGTAGGTGATGAAGACCAATTAGCATCAGTTGGACCAGGGTGTGTTTTAAAGGATTTTATTCATTCGGAAGAAATAACTACAGTACGATTAGACAAAATTTTCAGACAAGCAGCACAAAGTAAAATTATTCTAAATGCTCACCGTGTAAATCATGGAGAGACATTTTTAAAAAAGAATGAACAAGAAGATTTAAAAGACGATTTCTTTTTTATAAAGCAGATTTATCAAGAGAAAATGCTAGAAGAAGTAATTTCTTTATGCACAGGAAGATTACAAAATTATGGAGATTACGACTTTTTTCAAAATATTCAAGTATTATCACCTACTAAAAAAGGAATGCTTGGAACTAAAGAATTAAATAAAGCTTTGCAAGAAAAATTAAATCCAAATCTTTACAATCTTCCAGAAAAAGCAAGCAGGGGGGCTATTTATCGAGTTGGAGATAGAGTTATGCAAATTAAGAATAATTATGATATCTATTGGGAAAGAGACATTGCGGGTAAAGAAACGGGAAGCGGAGTTTTTAATGGAGAAATAGGAACAATTACTGACATAAATGAAAGAGAAAAACAGTTGGAAATTAAGTTTGATGATGAAAAAGTAGCATGGTATGAGTTTTCAGATTTAGATCAAATTGAACATAGTTATTGCATTACTATTCATAAAGCACAACGGTAGTGAATTTGATGTTGTTATCATGGTAATACCACCGTCTTCTCCTATGCTATTAACAAGAAATCTGCTTTATACAGGTATTACTAGAGCAAAAAAACTTCTAATTGTGGTTGGTATGGAAAAAGTAGTAGAATTTATGATTCAAAATGTAGATGTGAAAAAACGCAATACAGGATTAGAATATAAAATGCGACGAATTAAGGAAACAAATACATAATAATATAGAAAGAACTGATTTTTCAGTTCTTTTTGTCGTATAATGTCGAAAACTTTTTTGCTAATTTTATAAAAATATATTGACTTGAGTATAAAAATAAATTATAATGTAAACTACAAAAAGGAGGCTCAGTTATGATAAAAACGATTAGAATAATGGAAAAAGGAAAAATATTTTATGGAAAAATAAGTAGAGTAATAAAAAAAGATGGATGGATATATGATTATAATTGGAAAATAGCTTTTAAATCAGAAGAGTATAGAGAAGAATTTTTAAATAAAATAAAAATTGCACAAAAAGATATTGAGAACAAAAACTATTTAACATGGGAAGAATTTAATAAAGAAATTAATAAATGGACATATTAAAGGAGAGTGATATTTATAGAGGAACGATACAAAATTATTATAATGGATGAGGCAAAAACACAAATTAAAATGATAAAAAATTACTTATCAAATATATTATGCGAACCAATAATAGCTAAAAAAACAATCCAGACGATACAGGAAAAAATTTCTGATTTATCATATATGCCTAGAAAGTATCAATTACTTAGAAAAGATGCCGATACAGAAATTCGAAGGATGATAGTTAAAAATTACATTATAATTTATCAAGTCAACAATGAAATAGAAACAGTTATTATAATAAATATTTTTTATGTCAGAAGAAATTATTTAAAATTTATTTAATTCAAAAAATTAAAATCAAAAAGGAGAAACTCAAATTCTAGAACAAATATTAAATCTCATTTATCCACCAACGTGCGGAATATGTGGAAAATTAAATCCTAATTTTATATGCCCAAAATGTAAAAGACAATTAGAATTACAAGCTAAATTTAAAAACGAAAAAAAATCAAAAAAATGCTACAACTTTGAAGAACATTTATATGTTTTCAAATATAAAGGAATAATAAGAGAGGCAATAATAAACTACAAATTTAGAGAAAAAGCTTACATATACAAAACATTCATAAATTTTTTATTAAAAAATAAAAAATTCTTTAATATACTGAAATCATATAATATGGTAATACCAGTTCCAATAAGTTCAAAAAGGAAAAAAGAAAGAGGATATAATCAAAGTGCCTTAATTGCTAAAGAAATAGCCAAGATAGCTAAAACACAATACAATGACATAAGTCTTTTAAAAATAAAAAATATAACAGAACAAAGTAAATTAAACAGGAAAGAAAGATTAAAAAATATAGAAGGTGCATATAAATTACACTTTAAAAAACTGCTAAAAGATAAAAAAATTTTGTTAGTAGATGATGTTTATACAACAGGTAGCACAGTAAATGAATGTAGTAAAATATTAATGCAAGCACAACCACAGAAAATAGGTGTACTAACAATTGCAAAAGATTAATAATTTTATGAATAACTTCCAGCTATATTTAGATGTAGTGCCAAGGCTTTTAATAATTATATTTTAAATAACTGCGTAAGCGACCAAACGAGCTGTGCGAGTGCGATTTGGAGCAACTGACATTTAATTTCTTATTATGGAAGTTGCGACACCAAAGTTATGAAAAAATATAATTATTAAAAGCCTTGGCACTACATCTAAATATAGCTGGGAGATAATTATAAAAAATTAGATTTTTGTAATTAATATATTATAAAGTATAGATTTTAAAAGCCATTTATGATAAAATAATACCAGTTTTAATTAATAGCAAAAGAGGAAGAGAAAGGAAGGAATAAAACATGGAAGATTTAGTAGAAAGCATACTAGACTATGTAAGATCAGACTATACAGACTATGCAATCATGATTAATGGAGAATGGGGTTCTGGAAAAACGCATTTTTGGAACAACAAAATAAGAAATAAAATAGAATCATTACAACTAAACGGAAAAAGATATACCACCATATATATGTCATTATACGGAATATCAAACCTAGAAGAAATCAGCAAAAAAATATTCATAGAAACAACACAACTAATGGATAAAAACCTAAGAAAATTCATGAGTAACAGTGGACAAACAACAATCCCTGAATATGCAAAAACAGGAATTGATATGGCAAACTTATTTGGAGTAACACAAAATGGAGATAAAGTAGATTATAGCGAATTCTTTTCTACAGATGACAAAGTATTATGCTTTGATGACTTAGAGAGAGCAAATGTAGACGTTATAGATATATTAGGATATATAAACAACTTTGTAGAGCATGACCATATCAAAACAATAATAATATGTAATGAAAAAGAACTTTCTACTAAATTAAAAAGTTCAAACCTTGAAATGAAAACATTTATAGCAACATATCTTTTAGACAAACAAGATGAATTAAACAAAACGGACAAGCCAATGGTTGAGAAAATTCAAGATAAAATAGAGCATGTATTTGACAAAGCAAATGATTATGAAAGAATAAAAGAAAAACTAATTGGAGAAACATTCGAATATGCACCTAAATTTGACTATATAATCAATGGAATTTTAATGAGATATGAAAATGATCCAGACCTAATTCGATTTTTAAGAGAATGTACAGGCCTTATCATTTCAACATTTCATAAAAGTGGTACAAGAAATTTAAGAATTTTAAAACATGCATTAAATGATTTTAAGAAAATATATGAAATGGTAAATAAATCATATCCAAATACAAACCATAGAGTTATGCAAACAATGCTAATATTCACAATAGCAGTATCTTTTGAAATAAAAGCAGGTAGAATTATAAAAGACAAATTTGTTAATATCAAAGACAATGAAGAATATAAATCAATTTTAGTATCTTCTAGAATATTAATGGACAACAGACAATTTTACATTAAAGAATTCGATAATAATTATTATTACAATTTCAAATCAGAATATAGGTTCTTTAAATTCATTGAATACTATGTTAGAACACGTATATTTGATATGAAACTATTTAAAGAAAACATGGAGACAATTAGAAATACAGTTGATATAGAAAACTTGCCAGGATATAAAAGATTATTAACAGAAGAATATTGGAAAATTTCAGATGACCAATTTGATGGTGTAATTCAAGAAGTAATAAATGATGTAAAAGAGGGAAAAATAACTTTAATTGATACTGTAAAATTATTTGCATACTTTAGTTATTTTTCTAGAAAAGGATTAATCAATTATGATTTAAAAACATTAAAAAGTGTATTCTTCAATGGTATGAACATTGCCTCTTTATCTTCTCAATATTGCCCAAATCTAAAAGAAGAATTAGGAAAGATAGCAATAGAAGAAGTGGAAGAAGATATGGAAGATATATTAAAACACTTTAATATGCTAAATGACCAATTATTAGAAAAAATGTATAAAGAAAAAGCAGATGAAATCATGAAATGTATACCTATGAAAATGGAATTATTTTATGAAAAATTTGATAAAGAATGTATGGATGTACCAATATTTAAGTACTATGACCCATTCCAATTATTCCAAAGAATTTCATGTGCAAGTAATGAAGACATTGTTTTAATTAAAGAAAAATTGATAGATAGAGCAAATAGGTACACAAAAGAAATAGAACCAGAAATAAAAAATATCAAGCAATTAAAACAAATTATAGATGATTATTTAAAAGGAAAAGATCCAACAATAAAAATTGTTATGTTAAAAGAATTTTCAAAAGATATGGGATACATATTAGATAAATACAAATTAAGCTTTTTACCAAGGAAAGAAGAAAAAGTAGAAGAAGAACAAACAGGAGAATAGAACATGGATGCTAAGCAAGCAGAAAAAAGAATTAAAGAATTAAGGGAACAATTAGAATATCATGCTCGAAAATATTATGATGAAGATAAACCTGAAATATCAGATTTTGAGTATGATATGCTAATGGTAGAATTGAGAAATTTAGAAAAAGATTTTCCTCAATTTCAAACAAAAGATTCACTAAGTCAAAAAGTTGGAGGGCATGTTAAAGAAGGTTTCCAAAAAGTAACACATGAAGTGCCATTACAGAGCTTGCAAGATGTTTTTAGTTTTGATGAAGTAGTAGAATTTATTGAAAGAATGCAAGAAAAAGCACAGGAAAATAATATAGAAGAAGTTAATTATGTAGTAGAAACTAAAATAGATGGATTATCAGCAGCTTTAGAATATAAAAATGGTAAATTTGTAAGGGGTGCTACAAGAGGAAATGGAACAGTAGGAGAAGATGTTACAGAAAACTTAAAAACTGTAAAGACAATTCCTATGGAATTAAAGGATAAAATTGATATTACAGTTAGAGGGGAAGTTTTTATATCAAAAGAAGATTTTGAAAAAATGAACCAAGAAAGAGAAGAAAACGAAGAAGAATTATTTGCAAATGCAAGAAATGCTGCAGCAGGTTCATTGAGACAATTAGATAGTAAAATAACAGCTCAAAGACCGTTAGATATTTATATTTTTAATGTACAAAAGGTAGAAGGAAAGGAATTCAATTCCCATTATGAGGAATTAGAATATTTAGAAAAACTAGGCTTTAATGTAAATCCTGTGCGTATCTATTGTAAAACTCAGCAAGACATAGAAAAGGCAATTCAAAAAATAGGGGAAGACAGAGAAAATTTATCTTTTGGGATAGATGGAGCAGTTGTTAAAATAGATGATTTAAAGTTTAGAGAAATTTTAGGAAGTACAGCTAAAACACCTAGATGGGCAGTAGCATATAAATATCCGCCAGAGAAAAAAGAAACAAAGTTAAAAGATATTGTGTGTCAGGTAGGAAGAACGGGTGTTATCACTCCAATGGCAATTTTGGAACCAGTTAAAGTAGCAGGTTCTACAATTTCAAAAACAACATTACACAATGAAGATTTTATTAAAGAAAAAGAATTAAAAATTGGAGATACTGTTGTAATACAAAAAGCAGGAGATGTTATACCAGAGATAGTTGAAGTAAAAAAAGATAAACGAACAGGTAACGAAATAAATTTTGAAATGCCAAAAGTATGTCCTGTTTGTGGAGCTTTAGCAGTTAGAGAAGAAGGAGAAGCGGCTATTAGATGCACAGGAATTGAATGTCCAGCTAAATTATTTAGAAATCTAGTTCACTTTGTATCAAGAGAAGCAATGAATATTGATGGACTAGGAGAAAATATTATACAACAGCTACTAGATAATGGATTAATTGAAAATATAGCCGATATTTATACTTTAAAACTAGAAGATATTGCTTCTTTGAAGAAAAATGGGCAAAAGTTTGCACAGAATTTAGTAGATAGCATTAATGCAAGTAAACAAAATGATTTGTATAGACTTATTACTGCTTTAGGAATTCGCCATGTAGGGGCAAAAGCTTCTAAATTATTAGCAAAAAAATATAAAAGTATGGATAAATTGATGGAAGCACCAGTAGAAGAATTAAGTGAGATTAAAGATATTGGTGAAGTTATGGCAAAAAGTATAGAGGAATTTTTTGACCAAGAACAAACAAGAGATTTAATTGAAAAATTAAAACAAGCTGGTGTAAACATGAACTACCAAGAACAAGAGGGAGAAGATAATCGCTTTGAAGGAAAGACATTTGTGCTAACAGGAAGTCTAGAAAAATATACTAGAGGGGAAGCTTCTAATATCATTGAAAAATTAGGAGGAAAAACGTCAGGAACAGTCTCTAAAAAAACAGATTATGTATTAGCAGGAGAAGAAGCTGGAAGTAAATTAACAAAAGCACAAAGTTTAGGTGTAACAATTATTACAGAAGCGGAATTTGAAAAAATGATTCAATAGAAAGCAAGAATGAATGGAGGAAAACAATGGAAGATTATACTTTTGAAAAGATGTGGGAAGATTTAAGAAATGGTTATCAAATTTATTACACTTATGTTGGAAATCGTTATGTACTTTTCAAAACAGCAGAAAATTGTTATACACAAAAGTTACTTTCAGACCACAAAAGAAATCCACAACCAAGAATGTTAATGCTTACATTAAAAAGGGTAAAAGAAATGTTTCCAAATATGGAAGATATTGAATACAAAATAGAAGGGAATGAAAAATAAGATGAAAAGAAATGTTGTTATTGGTGGAGCATGGCCTTATGCAAATAGTTCACTACATTTAGGGCATCTAGTAGCTTTATTACCAGGAGATTTTTTAGCAAGATATCATAGAAAAAAAGGAGATAATGTTCTATATGTTTCAGGAACAGACTGCCATGGAACACCTATTACTATTAGAGCAAAAAAAGAAGGAAAAAAACCAAAAGAGATATCTGATTACTATCATGACGAATTTACAAAAACATTTGAAAAAATGAATTTTTCTTATGATTTATATACTCAAACAGAAGACGAATATCACAAAGAAAAAGTAAAAGAAATATTTAGAACTATATATGATAACAATTTTATAGTA
The DNA here is from genome assembly GCA_947631385.1 of uncultured Clostridia bacterium. Taxonomy (GTDB): domain Bacteria; phylum Bacillota; class Clostridia; order TANB77; family CAG-508; genus CAG-269. Next base: position 11,008 of record CANRLE010000020.1, read on the forward strand.
GAAAAAGAAGAACCACAATCATATTGCCCAAAATGTCAAAAGTTTTTGGCAGATAGAGAACTAATATTAAAATGCCCAAATTGTGGTAATGAAACAAAAGGCGAAGAATGTGATTGTGGTTATACTCCAACAATGGAAGAATTAATAAAATATGCTAATTGCCAAGAATGTGGGACAAAAGTAATAGAAAAACTTAATAAAAATTTATATATTGCATTATCAAAATTACAGCCATTTGTGGAAAAATTTTATAATGAGCATAGTCAAAGTTGGAGAAAAAACTCACAAAATGAAACATTAAAATATTTAAAACAGGGGTTAATAGATAGAGCTGTTACAAGAGACTTAGAGTGGGGAATTGACATTCCAGTAGATGGATATGATGACAAGAAGATGTATGTATGGATAGATGCGGTGTTAGGATATACAACAGCAACAATGAAATATTGCGAAGAAAATAATTTGAATTGGGAAGATTATTGGAAAGAAAATGAAAATGCATTAATTTACATGGTTCATGGAAAAGACAATATTATTTTTCATAGTATTATACTTCCTGCATTATTATATGCCATGAATTCAAATATGAAATTACCAGATAAAATGGTGTCATGTGAGTATTTAAATATAAATGATGAAAAGATTTCAAAAAGTAAAGGGAATGGAATTACTATATTAGATTTAACAGAACAATATGATATAGATTCAATAAGATATTATTTTTTAAGTAATGGACCAGAAAAGAAAGATGGCAATTTTTCAACAGAAGAATTTAAAACTGTTCATAATGCTGATTTAGTAAACAAATATGGCAATTTTATAAATCGAACATTAAAATTTAAAGGATTAGAGAAAATTGTAGTTGGAACAATTGATAAAGAAATAGATGAAAAAATATCTCAAACTTATATAGATGTATCAAATTCAATAGAAAGTTTAGAATTTAGGAAAGCAGTAGAACAAATAATTGAATTAGTTGAATATGGTAACAAATATTATGATGATAAAAAACCATGGATTTTGTACAAAGAAAATATTGATGAATTTAATAATGTAATGTATAATTGTGCAAATATAATAGCTAATTTGGCAAATTTATTTGAACCAATAATGCCAGATACATCAAGCAAAATAAAAAAATATTTGAATATAGATATAAGCAAATGGGAAAAAATCATAATAAAAGATACCATTGAATTAAAAGATATTAATCCATTATTTGAAAGAATAAAATAATATAAAGGAGAAATTAAAGTGGCAGTAATTATAGATGGAAAAGAATTAGCAAAAAAAATAAGAGGAAACTTAAAAATAGAATGTGATGAATTAAAAAAACAAGGAATTCAACCTAAATTAGCAGTTATAATGGTAGGAGATAATCCAGCTTCAAAAGTATATGTTAGAAATAAAAACAAAGCTTGTGAAGAAATAGGAATTGAATATGAAGAACATCTTTTAGATGAACATACTACACAAAAGGAACTCAATGATTTAATAAGAAAACTAAATGATACAAAAGAAGTAAATGGAATATTACTACAAAGTCCTTTACCAGAACATTTAAATATAAATGAAGCATTTAAAACGATTTCTTATCAAAAGGATGTAGATGGATTTACACCATCTAGTGTTGGAAAATTGTCAATAGGAGAAGATACATTTATTTCGTGTACACCATATGGAGTTATGAAAATGTTAGAGGAATATAACATAGATTTAACAGGAAAAGATGTAGTTATTTTAGGAAGAAGTAATATTGTAGGAAAACCATTAATACAATGCTGTTTATCAAAAAATGCAACAGTCACAGTATGTCATTCTAAAACTCAAAATATCAAAGAGCATACAAAAAGAGCTGATGTACTAATTGTTGCTATTGGAAAAGCTAAATTTGTAACTGAAGATATGGTAAAAGAAGGAGCAGTTGTAATTGATGTAGGTATTAATCGAACAGAAGAAGGAAAGCTAGTTGGAGATGTTGATTTTGAAAATGTAGAAAAAGTAGCAAGTCATATAACACCGGTTCCCGGGGGAGTAGGACCAATGACAGTAGCTATGCTAATGAATAATGTAATTAAAGCGACAAAAGAACAAAATAAGGGGCATTAATAATTAATGCTCTTTTTTTATATTTAAATTTATGGGAGGTTAAATGAATAATTTAATAGAAAAGAAATATTGGATATGGTTTTCATTAATACCAAATTTAGGAAGTATAAAGAAACAAGAATTATTAAAAATTTATAAAAATCCAGAGAGAATATTTTATTTAAAAGAGAATGAATTATTGAAAGTAAAAGGAATTGGAGAAAATATAGTAAAGTCTATATTAGATAAAAATATAAGAAATAACATATATAAGCATATTGATTATATGTCAAAAAATAATATTGATATTATTTCAATTATAGATAAAGAATATCCTAATAAATTAAAGCAAATTTATGATTTTCCAATTAGTTTATATATTAAAGGAAATAAAGAATGTCTTAATAATAAGTCCATAGCTATTGTAGGATGTAGAGATTGTACAGGATATGGCAAATCAGCATCAAAATACTTTGCTTATAATTTAGCTAAAGAAAAAATCACAATTATTAGTGGACTAGCAAAAGGTGTTGATAGTTATGCACATATAGGAGCTATTTGTGCACAAGATGCAAATAGTGATTGTGGAAAAACAATTGCAGTTGTGGGAAATGGGCTTGACATTATTTATCCAAAAGAAAATGAAATAATAGCAAATCAAATTATAAAAACAGGAGGAGCTATTATAACTGAGTATTCATTGGGAACAAAACCAGAAAGGATGAATTTTCCTGCTAGAAATAGGATAATTAGCGGAATGAGCAATGGCGTTTTAGTAGTAGAGGCAAAAGAAAAAAGTGGAACATTGATTACTGCTGATTTTGCATTAGAGCAAGGAAGAGACGTTTTTGTTGTGCCTGGTAATATTAATTCAGTTTATTCTGTTGGCACAAATGAATTAATTAAGCAAGGTGCTAAGCTAGTTACAAATTATCAAGAAATTCTATACAAATAAATATAAAATCAAGGAAAAATGCTTGACAAATTGGCAAAAAGTGTTATATAATATTATCTGTTACAAGAAGAAGTTATACTTCTCACCTAATCCAATAGAGGAAAAAGGTTAAAATTAAATATAAATTCAAAGCATTAAGCTTGAGCTTATTTTAATTTGACTTGTAACAGAGTCAAATTTTTTTATATGGAGGTGTTTTCGATAAAACAAGAATTACCTATCAACAGGCAAATTAGAGCAAAAGAAGTACAACTCATTGAAGATGACGGTCAAAAAGCAGGCATTATATCATTGGACCAAGCCTTAGAAAGAGCAGAAAGTAAAAACTTAGATTTAGTGTTAGTCTCTCCTAATACAAACCCACCAGTTTGTAAAATAATGAACTATGGAAAGTACAAATTTGAGCAAGCCAAAAAAGAAAAAGAAGCAAAGAAAAAACAAAAAGTACTTGAAATAAAAGAATTGAGAGTAACACCAAATATTGAAGAACATGATTTCAGCTTTAAATGTAAAAATGCCAGAAAATTTTTGACAGATGGAAACAAAGTAAAAATAACAGTTAGATTTAGAGGAAGAGAAGTCAACAATTCAAAAGCAGGAGAAGTTGTACTAAACAAATTTAGTGAGGCTCTACAAGATATTGCTACTGTTGAAAAAGCACCAAAGCTAGAAGGCAGAAATATGTCTAGTATTTTAGCTAAAAAATCAGATAAATAAAACGAAAGGAGTTATTATTATGCCAAAATTAAAAACAAATAAAGCTGCTAAAAAAAGATATTCATTAACAGCTACAGGAAAAGTAAAAAGAACAAAATCAAACAGAAGACACTTGTTAGCAAACAAAACAAGTAGACAAAAAAAATCAGGAAAAATTCAAAATGCTTATGCAGATAAGACATGTGAAAATACAATTAAGAAATTATTACCATATGGTAACTAAAAATGATTAGAGGAAGGTGAAAATAAATGGCAAGAGTAAAAACAGCTAGAACAACAAGAGCAAGACATAAAAAAGTATTAAAACAAGCAAAAGGATATTATGG
>CANRLE010000021.1 GCA_947631385.1 uncultured Clostridia bacterium
TGTTACTTTAAAAGACGGATATAATGGAGACCTTTCTTCTAAAGACGCTGGTAAAATCGGTGGTAACATGGTTAGAAAAATGATCCAACAAGCTGAACAACAAATGAAATAGTTTTATTTCTAATGACCGTTTTTTTATAATGGTAGGAAGTTAAATTTTGCTTTTATACATAAAAGGCAGGATTTGATTTCCTGCCTTTTCTTTTTTTATTTTTTAAGCCTCTGGCTCTACTAATCCATAATTTTTTCCATCTTTTAATTTATGTATTGCATTTACTTTTCCTGTTTCTACATTTATAAAAACTAAAAAATTATGAGTTGGTTTTTCTTTTAATTTTAAAACTGCATCTTCTGGTAACATTGGTTTTATTTCATAATAAGAAGTTTTGATAATTTCATCTCTTATTTCTTCAATATGGCTGTCTACTGTTTCCATTGTTTTAATAGAAGCATCTTTCATCATTTTGTCTTTTTTAGTTTTTGACTTTCTAATTTGACCCTCCAATATATCTATGTCTTTATCAATAGAAGCATACATATCCTTATCTTCTGTTACTGCTCTATACTTTTCTCCATTTGCTGTTACATAGATTTCTGCAATTTGTTCATTTTTTTCTGTTCTTAAAGTAACTTCTGCTTCTGATTCTTCAAAATATTTATTAATTCTGTCTAATTTTCTTTCTACATAATCATTTATTGCTTCTGTTATCTTTAGTTCCTTACCTGTTATTTTTATTTTCATAAAAATCGCTCCTTTCTCTTTTATGGCTTTATTATATACATTAATTCTTGAAATGTCAAACTTTAAAATCGTCTAATTTATATTCTCTTTCTAATTTATTATTAAAGTACAATTTAGTTACTAATTCAAATTCATTTAAAGACTCCTCTTTTAAGTTAAATGAATATAGTTTTTTTGGTGGTGCAGTTACCGTATATCTAATAGCATTCCATGCACTCTCGCTAATTTGAATACTACTTGTATCTAGTTTTCCGCAAGTTTGACATTTTACTCCGTTATCTTTTATGCTAAAAAAACACAAATTTTCTTTTTGCTTACAATTAACACATTCTTCTATTTTAGGTGTATAGCCTAAAATACATAATAATCGTAATTTAAATATGCCTAATACCATATCTAAATTTTTATCTGTTTCTGATATGGTATAAAGCGTATTTAATACTAATTGCAATACTCGATAAGAATTTTGATTTTCCTGTGCTACATCTCTTATAATTTTATTAATATGTACAGCATATTTTAATTTTTCTAAATCTTCTCTAAGATTATAAAAAAATTCAACTGGTTCTACAGAATTGATATGATATGTTTGGGTTCCTTTATAAAGTAAATATTCTCCAAAGCAAAACATTTGTGTACCAGCCAAAAGAGCACTCTGTGGTCTTCTTGCTCCCTTGGCTATACACGAGATTTTTCCGTAAGTTTGGAGTCAATAATGTCAACATTTTATCAAAATCTCCCATATTATTTTCTGCTAATACTATTCCATTTATTTTTATACTTGACATTTTTTATTTCCTTCATTTTTCTAAGTTTTCATTAGAAGATATATTTTCTTTTTTTTCTAAAGAAGGATTTAATGAATTTTCTTCAATTCCTTCAATTCTTTTTAGCTCGATAAAAGCATTAATATCACCTGTATTTTTAAAGGTTTCCCATGCAATCTTTTTAATCATAAGCTTTCCTCTCCTTTTCTTAAAGTTTTACCTTTAATTTTATCTTTTGCTAAATAAGGATTTTTTATTCAATATTAAGATTTTAATTTAAATTGTTTTACAATTGTTTCATTTGATTGCCAATCTTCTTTTACTTTTACCCATGTTTTTAAGTTTATTTTTATACCAAAATTTTGCTCCATATCTATTCTTGCTGCTCTTCCTATTTTTTTCAACATTTCTCCCTGTTTTCCTATAATAATTCCCTTATGTGATTCTCTTAAGCAATAAATTGTTGCATCTATGTCGTAAATATTTTCTCCTTTTTTATTTTTTCTCTCTTGCATTTTTTCCACTTCTACATAAATTCCATGTGGTACTTCATCTTGTAATAATTTCAATGCCTTTTCTCTAATTGTTTCTTCTGCTAATTGTCTCAATGTCTGGTCTGTATATTCTTCCATGTCATAGTATGCTGGACCTACTTTTAAATGTTTTTCAATTTCATCTAAAATAACATCTTTATATTTCGCATTTGTTGCTGAAATAGGTATTACTGCTTCAAAATTATATTGTTTGCTGTATTGTTCAATTAGATTTAATAATGTTTCTTTTTTGACTAAATCAATTTTATTAATTAACAAGATAGTTTTTTTGTTTGATTCCTTTATTTTTTCTAAGATTATGCTATCTCCTTTGCCTATATTTTTACTTGTTGCCTCTATTACAAATAAAATGACATCTGCATCTGGAATACTTGAAAAAGAAGTTTCTAGCATTACTTCATTTAGCTTCGTTCTTGGTTTATGAATTCCCGGAGTATCTATAAAAATAATTTGGCTATTTTCTCTATTTACTATTCCTTTTATTGCTGTTCTAGTAGTTTGCACTTTATTAGCAATTGCTGCAACTTTTTCTCCTACTAGTAAGTTTAATAATGTAGATTTTCCTACATTTGTTCTTCCTATTAATGTTACAAATCCTGATTTAAATGGTTCCATTTTTGTTCCCCTTTTTATTATACACTATTTTTTTGCTAAATTTGTAGAAAAATACCACAAGAATTAAACTTTTTGTTTAACTTTTGTGGTATTCTTATTTTAATCCTATGCATAAGCTTGACGCTTTTTAAAGCTAAGTAAATTAGTAATTTCATTTTCTGTGTGTTTAGCTCTTTTTGTTTTTCTAGCTCTTTCTTGTTCCAATTCTCTTTTTTGTTTTTCTGCCATAGACTGACAAATTGCTTTTTGATACGTAAAGTGTGTATCTTGTGCTATTTTACTCCAATTGTATTCATTTCTTATTTTATTTTTTGCTTTTTTAGTTATATCACTGCAAAGTTTATAATCATATAATAATTCTAGTATGGAGTCTGCTATTGAATTTGGATTTCCACAATAAGTTTTCATTCCATTTACTCTATGTTCTACTATTTCGTTTAATCCTCCTATATCAGAAACAACTACTGGATTTTCAGATAACATTGCCTCTAGTGCTACAATTCCAAATGGTTCATATGTACTTGGAAATACTGATATATCTGCCGCTTTGTACATTTTTTGCACATCTTTTCCTTCCATATAACCTGCAAAGTACACTTTATTTGAAATTCCCATTGCATCTACTTGTTGTCTTAATTCGTCTAGCATTCCACCTTTTCCACATATTACTAACTTTGTGTCATGATATCCTTGTAATATTTTTGGCATAGCTGCAATTAAGTGTTGGATACCTTTTTCATATACTAATCTTCCCATGAATAAAATAATTTTTTCATTATCCATTGCATATTTTCTTCTAAAGTTGTAATCTCTTTCTACTCCATTAAATAGATTTAAGTTTACTCCATTTGGCACTACATTAATTTTTTCATATGGTAATCCAAATAATCTTTGTAGTTCACTTTTCATATAATTGCTATTAACTATTACTTCTGCTGATTCATATGTTAGCATCCATTCTGTATCATTGATGTATCTTTGTTGTTCATCATGTATTCCACTATTTCGTCCAGCTTCTGTTGCATGTATTGTTGATACAATTGGTATGTTATAAGAGTTTTTTATTGTTTTTGCACTATATGCTACTAACCAATCATGTGCATGAATTACATCAAATTTTCCTTGTTCTGCTATTATTTCATTTGCTTTTGCTACCATGTTGAAATTTAATTGCATAATCCAGTCAATGAAATTGTTTGGATTTATCATGTAATTATCTACTCTATATACTTTTACTCCTTTGTCATCTTCAAAATATGGTGCGTCTCCATCTCGATAAGTTATTACTGTTACATCATGCCCATCTTTTAATAATGTTTTTGATAAGTCATATACAACTCTAGAAATGCCTCCTACTACTCTTGGTGGATATTCCCATGTTAACATCAATATTTTCATGGATTGTTTCCTTCCTTCCTATTCTCTTTTGTTAGTTCTAATTTTTTGACATTTTTCTTTTTCATACTACATTGTATACAACTTTTTTTAAAAAGTAAACGTTTTTTTTAAATTTTTTTATTTTTTTATTACTACTTGACTTTTCCATTTTTTTACAATATAATGCACTTATATTTTCTATCTTTTATTATTTTCGTTTTTCCCATAAAAATAAAACTCGAAAGGAGGCATATTTATTGCACAAAAAAGAAAAAATTTTAATTTCTTTAATTTTTATTCTCGTTTTTTACTTATTAACTTCAATCACTTTTGCCAAATATGTAATAGAAGACATTCATTTAGTAGCAAAAATAAATATTGATCGTTGTAAACCAATCATTCAATTAGTTGATATTACCACCTCAAATGTTGGTTACACTACATATGCTAATAAAACACATATTATTTCCGGACATATCAAAATAATAGAAAAAAACATTACTAGAAATGATTTATCAAAAGATACTCTGCAAATTCAAGTAGCAAACAATTTGATTACACCTAACTTCAAAAGCTTTTCTCTTGTTTCTGAAAACGAAAGTGAAAAAATTTATGAATTTTCATTTACAAATAGTATTGGAAATGGAAGCTTGTCTATAATAGCTCCTCAAGGAATTGTAGAAGATAAATCTGGATTAGTTAATGACAAAACGACTTTTTCAACCAATATAACTATTGATAATATACCACCTGTTGCAACTTTCAAAGAAGTAGAAAGTAATAACCAAAAATCAATAGCAGAATTAACAATTAATGAACCCATCAGACCTGTATCTTATTGGACTCTTTCTAATAATAATCGCACTTTAAAAAAAGAGTTTTCTCATTACATTTCTTATGCACTACCAATTATGGATTATGCACAAAATTCTTCTGAAGGTATGATAGACATCAAAAAAGCTACTAACATTTTACTGGAATATGGCACTTATGACGCTTATAGTGGTCAGACTATTGTTACTGGTGGCTCTATATCAGCTCCTAATACTATAACATCTAATTCAATTTGTAAATCAGAAGATATTTATATGAGATTATCTGGTGATATTAATGAATCAATATTACAAGGTAGAGTATATTTATATACTTACTGGAAAGATGGTGCTAGAGGCGTTTGTAAATATTCGGAATTAACTTATTATCATGGCTATAATCCTACTTCTGCCAATGAATGGATTACAATGGGAGACTCAAATTCTCTTAGATATCAAAAGAAAATTTTTACTCAATTAGGTGGTAGAGGTTTAAATTTAGAAAATGCTGTTGCTTCTAATGTTTTAACGCCAATTCCAAGTGATATTGCCAAACAATATCTGTTTGGAATTTCTGGTATTCAATTTAGATTAAATACTAGTTCAGAATTTTCAATCGTTTATCAAGCATATGTTAAAGGTGTAGGTTGGCTATCCGCTTCTTCAGATGGAGAAGAAAATTATTACAGACATGACAAACCAATATCTGCTTTTCGCATGAATTTAGTTCCAAAATCAGAAAAACAACATCTTATTAATTATTGGAATCGTGATGTTACTTCTTATTAACACCTATAATCCCACCTAAAATTCCAAATATCATTCCTACTGCAATCATTATAAGACTTTGCAATTCTAACCCAAATTTCCAATTTAAAATACTAGAAATTAAATAAATTGTAAGAATATAAATTCCACCTATAAATGCTCCATTTAATAATCCATTTTTTTTAATCTTAATATTTCCAATAGAACTTCCTATTAGTATACTAATTGCTGTTATTACAATAATTACAGGATTTATTATAGTTTCACTTACATCAGTATAAGTAAGTACTACGGCAAATATAAATAATAATATAAATGTAGTTATTAAGGATATTATAACTCCTTTAGCTATATTTGTAATTGTTTTTTCCATTTCTTGCCCTCCTATTTTCTTTTACTTAATTTATATGTGAAACTAAAAAAAATAGAACTTTTAAATAAAGTTCTATTTTTTTAGTTTTTTTCTGGCTCTACATATTCCAATGTTCCCGGAATTATCTTATCTATAAATACTTCTCCATTTAGATGATCTACTTCATGGCATATTGCTTGAGCCAATAATTCTTTTGCTTTTACTTTCATCCTTTTTCCTTCTCTATCAGTATATTCTGCAACTACTTCTTCTGGTCTTACTACTTTTGCAAATTGATTAGGAAAACTTAAACATCCTTCATCCACTTCATGTTCTCCTTTTGTTTTTAGAATAACTGGATTAATCAAAACTATAGGACCATTATCATCATATAAATCAATTACAATTACTTTTTTTAACACTCCAACTTGTACTGCTGCAAGACCTACTCCATTATATTTATGCATTGTTTCTATCATATCATCAATTAAAATTTGTATTTTTTCATCAATTACATCTACTTCTCTTGATTTCTTTTTTAATATTTCGTCTCCTTCTAGTCGTAAATTTCTAATTGCCATTTTTACTCCTCTCCTATCTTTATTAAATCATATTATTAGGATTAACATCTATCATAACTCTTGTACTTTTTAAATCTTTATCATAAATGTATTTTAAACATGAATTTAAAACTGTATTTGCTTCTTTTGTCATATTTCCCTTAATAATAATTCGATAACGTATTCTATTTTGTATTTTATCAATTGGTGATGGCATTGGTTTAAAGACTTTGAATTGTTTTTCATCTAGGTTGCTTTTTAAATAATCATACACCCATTGACTTGATTTTTTTATTTCATCTTCTAATAAACTATTAAAGTTCACTACTATTATATCGCAAAATGGTGGATATTTCAACTGTTTTCGTAAGGCTATTTCTGTTTCATAAAATTCTTCATAATTTTGTCTTTTTGCACACTGTATACTAAAATTCTCTGGATTATAGCTCTGGACAATTACTCTACCCGGCAAATTTTCTCTGCCTGCTCTTCCGTGCTACTTGTGTTAAAATTTGAAATGTTCTTTCATTTGCTCTATAATCATCAATATTAAGTGAACTATCAGCTGCAATAACTCCAACTAAAGTAACATTTGGAAAATGATGACCTTTAACTACCATTTGCGTTCCAATTAGAATGTCTAAATTTTCATTTTTGAATTGATTTAATATTTTTTCATGAGAATTTTTTTTAGTTACTGTATCAACATCCATTCTAATAGTTTTAGCCGTTGGAAATTGTTTATGAATTTCCTGCTCTAATTTTTGTGTTCCAGTACCAAAATAGCGTATTTTATCACTATGACATTCTGGACATACTCTTACAACTTCTTCCTCATATCCGCAATAATGACATTTTAATTTTCTTTCATAACTATGATATGTCATACTAATATTGCAATTCTTACATTTTACAGTATATCCACAGTTCCTGCACATAATAAAAGTAGAATATCCTCTTCTGTTTAAAAACAAAATTATCTGCCTTTTTTGTTTTAAATTGTCTTCAATTGCATTATATAAGTCCATACTCAACATAGAACGGTTACCGATTAACTAATTCTTGTTTTAAGTCTACTACTTGTACTGTTGGTAATGAAGATGCATTTGCTCTTTTGGTTAGAGTTAATCGTTTTATTTTTCCTTTTGTTGTATCATAATATGTTCTCATATCTGGAGTTGCACTTCCCAATAGCAATGGGCATTTATTTTGTTTTGCTATTTGCTTTGCTACTTCTTTAGTATCATATTTAGGATTTGATTCTGATTTATAAGAACTGTCATGCTCTTCATCAATAATAATAATTCCTATATTTTCCATTGGTGCAAATATTGCAGATCTTGCTCCTATTACAATGTTTGCTTTATTTTCCCTTATTCTTTCCCATTCATCATGTCTTTCGCCTATTGATAGTTTACTATGTAAAACAGCAATCTTTTCTTTTCCAAAACGAGCAATAAAACGATCCAACATTTGTGGTGTCAAAGATATTTCTGGAACTAATAATATCGCTGTTTTGCTTTGTTCTATTGCCTTCTGTATTAATTGCAAATATACCTCTGTTTTTCCTGAACCTGTTACACCATATAATAGAAAAGACTCATATTTATTATCATCCATTGTCTGAGCTATTTGTTGATAAGCATTCTGTTGTTCTTCTGTTAATACTAATTTTTCGCTTTTTTCCTTTTTTTGGATTACTTCTATATCTTTATTTTGTAATGGATTCCTTTCTATTTTTTCTTCTACTATTTCTAAGTATCCATTTTTAACAAGTGTATTAACACTTGACCTTGAATTATCAATAAACATATCGATTTCTGGTATAGTTACACCTTCATTGTCATGTATAAAATTGATTATCTTTCTTTGTTTTTCCGACTTTATTCTTTTGGTTTCTATGTCAAATTCTATTTCTTCAATATCTTTTGCTAAATAAACACGTCTAGCTGTTCTATCTTGTGTTCTATTCTCTTTATTTTTTGTTCTTGTTCCGGGATTTAGCATCAATTTTATGCAATCTGATATATTGCAAAAATAACGTTCTGCCATCCATTTAGCTAATTCAATTTGTTCGTCTTTTAGTTGTTCCTCTAATTTTGTAATTTCCTTTAGTTCACTTTCATAATTGGTTTTTTCTTTTAATCCAACTACAAAGGCTTCTTCTAATTTTTCGCCTTTTCCAAATGGCACTAGTATTTTACTTCCTACAAAAATAAGTCCCTCCAATTCAGTTGGGACATGATAATCAAAAGTTCTATTTAATTTTTTTGCAGTTCTATTTATAATTACTTCTGCTATCATCAGCTTTGTTTTTCCATTCTTTGTTCATTTTCTATAATTGTCATTACTATTTGTACTGTTTTTTCTAAGTCATCATTTTTTAATACATAATCATATAAATTAATTTTAGATTCCTCATAGTCAAATCTATTTAATCTTAAGATAACCTCTGCTGGACTTGGCTTGTCTATTCTAGTTTCAAGTCTTCTCTTTAACTCTTCTTTTGGCACTCTTAAAAAAATAGTAACTATTTTTGTATCATTTTTTAGTAATTCTTTTAGATGTTCTGTACCATTAACATCAATATCTTTTACTATTATTTTTCCGCTTCTAACCTTTTCATTTAATAATTTTTTAGATGTTCCATAATATTGATTATGATGAATATCATACTCATAAAATTCTTCTCGTTTAATCATTTCTTCAAATTCTTCTCTGCTGACAAAATTATAGGTTTGTCCTGCTACGTCGCCTTCTCTCATTGGTCTTGAAGTAAAAGATGGAAGTGACTCTACTTGTTCCATCCTTTTGATTAATTCTTTCTTTATTGTATCTTTTCCAGCACCTGCTACACCAGACAATATGACTAACATATCGTTACCTTCCCTTCTGCTATTTCATTTGCTGCTAATGTTACTGGTGATTCCTCTTTTGCCTTTGTTTTTGTTTCATCTCCAGCAGCTATTTGTCTTGCTCTTCTAGCTGTTGCAATTACCAATTCATATCTGTTTTCTGCCTTTTCTAATAATTGTGCAACTGTTGGTTTTACTATCATTTTCTTATCATTCCTTTCCTATTTATGCTTATATTTTAATCTTCTTGTGAAATTGTTTTATCAATTCTTCCTCCAACTGTTTCTGGTTGAACTGCTGATAATATAATATGTCCTGAATCCATAATTAATACAGCTCTAGTTCTTCTTCCATATGTAGCATCTACTGCTGTCTTATTATCTTTTGCTTCTTGCACCATTCTTTTAATAGGTGCCGATTCTGGGCTTACAATTGCCACTATTCTTTCAGCTGAAACAATGTTTCCAAAACCAATATTTACTAATTGCATATCATCAACTCCTTATTCGATATTTTGTATTTGCTCTCTAATATTTTCGATTTCTGTTTTAATATCAATTACACCATTTGTAATTTCTAAGTTGTTTGCTTTTGAACCAATTGTATTTGTTTCTCGATTCATTTCTTGAATTATAAAATCAAGTTTTTTTCCAATTGCCTCTTCAGCATTTAAAAGTTTTTTAAATTGTGATATATGACTATTTAATCTAGTTACTTCTTCTTCAATAGAACATTTATCTGCATATATAACTACTTCTTGTGCTAATCTTGCCTCATCAATTTCTTGATTTTTTAAAATGTCTTTTATTCTTCCTTCTAATTTTACTACATATTCTTCAATAAGTCCAGCAGAAAGTAAAGATATTTCTTTTATTTTATTTTGAATTACCTCTACTCTACTATCTAAATCTTCAGCAATCTTGTTTCCTTCTGTTGCTCTCATCTGTACTAATTTATCAGTAGCACTTTTGACCGTTTCTAACAATTCTTGCTTGATTTTCTCATCTTCTTCATTGTTTTGAATTCTTAAAACATCTGGAAATTTTGATATTTCGGTCACTTCTATATTTGCTAAAAGATTTTCTTGCTCTGCTAATTTTTTTAATTCATTAATATATACTTTTGCTATTTCTGTATTTATTTTTATTTCTTTTCCTTCTGTTGAATTGTTTTCAAATGTAATAAATACATCAATTTTTCCTCTTTTTATTTTTGAAGCAATTTCTTTTTTTACTTCTTCTTCTAAATAACTTAAAACCCTTGGCATTTTTATAGAAATGTCTAAATATCTATGATTAACACTTTTTATTTCTACTTCATATTCTCTTTCGTTTTCAGATTTGATGGCTTTGCCATATCCTGTCATACTTTTAATCATTTTTAGTTACCTCTTCTTTTTTTGGTCTTCCTCTTTTTTCCTTCTCTGGTGCTTTTTCTCCTTCTTTCTTTGTAGTTTTACTTTTAGTCTTACTTACTTTTGTTTCCTTTTTTGCTGTTTCACTTTTTTCTGTTTTCTTCCTTTTAGTTTTGCTTTTATCATTCTTTGTTTCTTTTATATTATCTTCTTTTACTTCTTCTTCATATTTTTTTGTTGCTTCTTTCTTAGCTGGTTCTTCTTTTTTTACAATGTCAGCAATATCACTTAAACTTTTTAAATAATCTCTTCTTCCTTTTGTATATATAACAATATCTTTTAATACATAATAAATAGAAAAAACATAAGAAGAAGTTAATAAATAATATCTAAAGTCATATTTAAATAATGTTATAACATGCATAATCAACAAGCTGTGTATTGATAATACTAGACACTCAATTCCTGTTATTGCATTACTCCCATTGTCTTTCTTATATGCTATTTCTAATAATATAATCCCAGCTGCTAAAAACACACCTGCAAATACTTCAATATCTCCTGTCAATCTTTCTAATTTCATAGTAGAATGAGCTAAATTTAAAATAAGAAAATATGCCATAATTCCTACAGCCTTTAGTATATTTCCAAACATCTTCTTTAGTAAGTCTTGCGACATTTCTTTTGGCATTTTACTTTTTTTGGCTTCCATTTTTTCCATTTTATATCAATCCTTTCAGCTAGTTCATTCAAATTCATACATCATTATGCTCAATACATTTAATGCTACCGTTTCTGTTCTCAATATTCTATTTCCTAAAGTTACAACTTTTGCTCCACTTTCTTTTAGCATTTTAACTTCTGCTTCTTCAATTCCGCCTTCTGGTCCTATTAAAACAGCTATTTTCAAATTGTTCTCTTGCTTTAATTTCAATTTTTCTATTTCGTATTTTAATTTATTACATTTTTCATTTTCATATGCCACTATTACTATATCATATTTTGGGCATAAATTACAAATGTTTTTTACAGAATCTACCTGATTTATTTTAGGAATTATATTTCGTCCACTCTGTTTTGCTGCCACTTCTGCAATTTTCTGCCATCTTTCTACCTTCTTTTTCTTATCTTTCTCATCTAACTTGACAACACATCTTTTCATTTCTACTGGCGTAATATCATTTACCCCCAACTCTACTGCTTTTTGAATTATTAGCTCCATTTTATCTGCCTTTGGTAAGCCTTGAAAAATTGTTACTTTAATATTTGATTCTGCATCACTTTCTAATTCTTCCATTTTATTACATACAATCATTTCTTTTTCCAACATCACAATGTCACACAAATAATCCTTTGAATTATCAACATCACATATCGTTATCTTATCTCCCACTTTTTTTCTTAATACATTTTTTATATGATTTACATCTTCACCTATTATTTTTATTTCTTTACTATTTATATCTTGGTTCTTTACAAAAAACTTTGGCATAACTTTACTTTCTCTCCTTAAAAATTTGAGAAGGATTTGAGAACATCCCCAAATCCTTCTCTCTTAAATTTTCTAATAATTTTCTGCTTTAATTTCAAAGTATGCTCTTGGATGATTACATACTGGGCAAATTTCAGGTGCTTCTTTTCCAATTACTATATGTCCACAGTTTCTACATTTCCATATTTTGTCTCCATCACGACTAAATACTAAACCATTTTCAACATTTTCTAATAGTTTCTTATATCTTTCTTCATGCTCTTTTTCAATTTGTCCTACTGCTTCAAAAAGATATGCAATATGATCAAATCCTTCTTCTTTTGCTTCTCTTGCCATTCTGTCATACATATCTGTCCATTCATAGTTTTCTCCTTCTGCAGCAGCTTTTAGATTTTCTGCTGTTGGTTTGATGTCTCCTCCTTGTAATAGTTTAAACCATATTTTTGCATGTTCTTTTTCATTGTCTGCAGTTTCTTGAAATATAGCAGCAATTTGCTCATATCCGTCTTTTTTAGCTTTACTTGCAAAATAAGTATATTTATTTCTTGCTTGTGATTCTCCTGCAAAAGCCTCCATCAAGTTTTGTTCTGTTTTACTTCCTTTTAATTCCATTTTCCATATCTCCTTTTTTATAGTCTTATTCTATGATTTAATATAACACAATATTCAAATAGAATCAAGTATTTTCATTGATTTTGTTATTCTTCTACATTTTTCTCATCTATAAGTTCAATTCCTTCCATACAATTATCATATATAAAGTTCTTTAAATTATCAATTTCTCTTTCGTCCTCATAATAAGAAATTAATTTTCTTCCAAATTCCTCTTTAAATTCCTCTGCAACAGAAATAATTCCTTTGCCATTTTTAATTAGTTCATGATTTGCAATAATCATTGCCATTCTTTTATTACCATCATTAAAAAATTGTAATTTCATTAATTTACACATAAGAGTAATCGCACTATCTGTAATATCTTTATTTTCATTATATCCTTCTAATAACTTTTCTAAACTATTTTTTGATGGTAATTCTGGTTTCCATTTTGTCCCGCCCATATTTACATCATATATTCTCATTTTCCCCGGACTTTCAACTACATTACTTCCAATTAACGAATGAATACTTGATATGTAATTAATATCTATATTATCATTTATAGTTACTAGACAAAACTTCCAAGCATGTTTTAAGTTATTTATTATTTGTAATTCATCTATACCTAATCGTGCTACATTTCCTCCTTCATAAATTATCTGTGTTTCAGGAAATGTAACTGAAATTCCTTCAAGAATAGCACTTTTCCATATCATATCTACAATATTTCTTTTTGCAAAAAATATATTTTGTTCTTGTGTCATATTAAATTTATCTTTTAACATTGCATCTTCTTCCTTTCATTTCATTTACTGTTTTATTCTAACATTTCTTTATAAATCACATTTATATCTTGTTCATCTTTATATTTATTGTTTTAGATATAAAAGGTACATAAATTCTACTTCTTCTAACATAATAAAATTCCTCCTAACTTAATACTCTTGAAAATTCTTTCATAGCTTCTGATATTTTTAATTGTTGTGGACAAACTGCTTCACAACTTTTACAACCTATACAAGCACTTGGTTTTTTATCATCCGGCAATGCGCTTATCGCCATTGGTGCAATAAATCCTCCACCTGTAAATGTATGTTCATTAAATAGAGATAATAACTCTGGTATATTTAATCCTTTTGGACAATGTGCTGTGCAATATCTACAAGCTGTGCATGGAAGTATATTTCCTTTTAACATCTCATCTGCTATTCCCAATATTTCTTTCATTTCTTCTTCATTTAATGGTTTATTTTCTTCAAAAGTTTTTATATTATCTTTCATTTGCTCCATATTACTCATTCCTGAAAGAATCATTGTAACTTCTGGTATAGCTTGTAAAAATCTAAATGCCCAAGCAGGTGTTTCTTCTTCTGGTCTATATTCTTTTAATTTTTCTTCTTGCTTTTCTGATAACTTTGCAAGTTTACCACCTCTTAAAGGTTCCATTACCCAAATAGGTATATTCCATTCTCTTAATAACTCAATTTTTTCTTTTGCATGTTGAAATTTATAATCTAAATAATTTAATTGTATTTGACAAAATTCCATATGTTTACCATAAGCATCTAAAAATCTTTTCATAACATTATAACTTCCATGAGCAGAAAATCCTAAATGCTTAATTCTTCCATTTTCTTTTTGTTTTAATAAGTATTCTAGTATACCATACTTTTCATCTAAATATGGATCAATGTTTTTTTCATATACATTATGGAACAAATAAAAATCAAAATATTCCATTCCTGTTTTCTGTAATTGCTCTTCAAATATTTTTTCAACCTTATCCATATTTGATATATCATACCCGGGAAATTTTGTTGCTAAATAATAACTATCTCTTGGATATTTATTCAATATCTTTCCTATTACTCTTTCGGATTCTCCATTGTGATATCCATAAGCTGTGTCAAAATAATTAACACCATTTTTAATCGCATAATCAACCATTTTTGCTGTTTCTTCTTCATCTATTGGTGTATCTCCATTTTGCCCCTTATTAGGTAATCGCATTGTTCCAAAACCCAAACTTGATAATTTTAAGTCTTTAAAATTCTTATAAATCATATTTTTCTACTCCTTTAATAGTTTAGTAGACAAGTGCCTCACAACACTAGCCCCTATACAGAACCGTACGTGCAGTTTTCCCGCATACGGCTCCT
>CANRLE010000022.1 GCA_947631385.1 uncultured Clostridia bacterium
AATTTAACTCTTTTGAGAAGTTATTAACAGGTTGTTCTATTGATAAATTCATATAATTATTTAAATTAAACATTTGTATATCAAATGTAGGATTATTAGTAAGTACTCCTACTGGATTATCATATACTTTTAGTCCATCTACAACGCTTTCAACTGTTATAGAAGATTCTTTATCTGCAATAATCCAATGTAATGGAGATACTGGCAATTCATCACTAAAATTAATTAATGCTAAATTTACATTTTGTAATAATTCTTTTACTTCTTTAATATTTGAACATTGTGACAAAACATATGGTATAAATTCAAAAGGTGCAATATTGTTTTTATCTTCTTTTATGTCATTATAATGGGCATTTCCGGGGAAATTTAATCCTGCCATTCCCACCCCTTTTTCATTAATTGCATCATAATAAAGCGGATAATTATTTGATATATATGACATACCAATGATTGCATAATGCTTATTTATATCTCCTACTTTTCTAAATTTAAATTCGTAATTTCTTGGTGTTATTGTAACAGTTTCTTTATAAGAATACTCTAAATCTAAATTTCTACCAAAGTAATGATTATCAGTATTATAAGTTATAGCTGTACACATATTTATTACCTTCTTTCAAATATTAATTACACAAATTTCATTTTTCTTAATCTTGAAGCATTTAATATAACAGTAATACTACTAATTACCATTGCTATACTTGCTATCATTGGATTTATTGATATTCCAAAAGGTTTTAATAGCCCAATAGCAATTGGTATCATTAAACAGTTATAGAAAAATGCCCAAAATAAATTTTGTTTGATATTTCTCAATGTCTTTTTACTAATACTAATTAATTTTATTATACTATTTAAATCATTTCTAATTAATATAACATCTGATGAATCCATTGCTATATCTGTTCCGCTATTTACGCTAACCCCTATGTCACTATTAGCAAGTGCTGGACTATCATTAATGCCATCTCCACACATCATTACAAATTTGTTTTCTTCTTTTAGTTTTTTTATTGTATCTGCTTTTTCTGCTGGAAGTACATTAGAAATTACTGTTGTAATGCCTATTTCTTTTGCAATTTTTTCTGCCGTATTTTCATTGTCTCCTGTAAGCATAATTGTCTGTATGTTATTTTTGTTCAAGATATCTATTATTTTCTTAACATTTTCTCTTACTATGTCATTTACTCCAATAAGAGCTATGATGTCTTTTCCCTTAACTACATATATAACACTATTTCCTTTTTCAGCTAATTTTTTCTCATCTTCTATATGCAAATTTGTAACTTGATATTTTTCCAGTATTTTTGCATTTCCTGCTATAATCTCTTCTTTTCCTATTTTTCCAACAATACCATGTCCTGCTATATTTTCAAATTGTTCTACTTCTAACATTGATATTTTTTTCTCTTCAGCATAATCCATAAATGCTTTTCCTATTGGATGAGTTGATTTACTCTCTAAACTAGCTACTAACTGCAATAATTCTTCATCTTTCATATTGCTATAATTAAATATTTCTGCAATTTTCAATTTTCCATAAGTTAATGTACCAGTTTTGTCAAATACAATTGTATTTATTTTTTGTGCATTTTCTAATATTTCACTCTTTTTTACTAAAATACCATTATTGGCACACAGTCCTTCACTTACAACAATTGCAAGTGGTGTGGCTAACCCTAGACTGCAAGGGCAAGCTACTACTAATATAGTTACAAATGTTGAAATAGCTTCACTAAAGTTTTGCCCTGTAATAAGATAAATTATGAATGTAATAATAGCTATAATAATAACACTTGGTACAAAGTATCCTGATACTGTATCTGCTATTTTAGCTATTGGAGCTTTTGTATTACTTGCTTCGATTACTAATTTTACAATTTCTGATATTGTTGATTCTTTACCTATTCTTTCTGCTTTGTATTCTATATAGCCATCATAATTCATGCTTCCAGCAATTACTTTATTTCCTATTTCTTTTGATACTGGCTTGCTTTCTCCTGTAATAAATGATTCATCTAAATGAGCTTTACCTGAAATAATTTCTCCATCTACTGCAATTTTTTCTCCCGGCTTTGATATAACAATATCTCCTTTATTTATTTCATCTAAAGTTACTTGTTTTTCTATGCCATCTATTTTTATTACGGCAGTTTCTGGTGTTATTGTTACTAATTTACTAATTGCTTCTTTTGTCTTGTCTTTGCTTATACTATCTAAATATCTTCCTATTTTTATAAAATATATGACAATAGCTGCTGATTCAAAGTATAAGTTCATTGTATATTCATGATGTCCTTTTATAATCATATACATTCCATATAAGCTATATAAGAAACTACTTATTACTCCGATTCCTACTAAAGTGTCCATATTTGGTGTTTTATGAATTAAATTTTTATATCCGTTTTTTAAAATGTCATAACCATATACCATAAATGCTATAGTTAATAATAGTAGTGCAATGGCATAGTTTAATCCATTTGTGTGTGGATTTACTATTTCCAATGTTGGCAGGTTAATCATATGTCCCATTGATATATACATTAGTATAATTGCTAAAATTGTAAAAATTATAAGTTTAATTTTTTCACTTTTGCTTTTATTTTCAGTCTTGATTTCTTTAAATTCTCCTAAACTTTTAAAACCCGCTTGTTTTACAAATTCTTCTATTTTGTCTATTGTTAGTAGTTTCTCATCATACTCGATTGAAGCATTAGACATTACTAAATTAACATTTGCATTAATTATTCCATTTTGCTTATTTAGATACTTTTCTAGTCCATTTGAGCAAGCTGAACATGTCATTCCATCAATAGATAAGATTATTTTTTTCATAACTAATCTTCCTTTACAACTTCAAATCCAATATCTTCGATTTTTTCTTCTATTACTTTTTTGTCTATATCTTCTTTTACAGTAATTGATACTATTCCAGTATTATGGTTTGCTACTACTTTTTCAATTCCATCTATAGTTTTTAGGGCATTTTGTACTCTATTTTCACATCCTCCACATACCATACCTTTTACTTTTATCTCTAATTCTTTCATTTCTTTTCCTCCTTATTAAATTATTTCCTGTTTTTTATTATATATCCCTTGTAATATTTTGTAAATAATTAAGTTATATTTTTTTATTTTTTTTAACTACTAACTTATCACAAAAAGCAAGTACTGCTGGCAATAAAGTTAAAATTAAAATTGTAGAACACAAGGTTCCTTCTGAAATTGTTTTACATATTTTAGCCGCAATGGCTGATGCAAATTTTGCAATAATTAAAGTAACAATGATAAGTATTGAACTTGAAGTTAAAATAGTATTAATTGATTTATTATACGAATCTATTATTGATTCTTTTATACCTTCATTTTTTCTATGTTCAAGATAATATGATGTATATAAAATAGCATAATCGATAGTTGCTCCCATCAATATACTTTGAACAATAAGTATTGAAATAAAATATACATTGTCTCCAATTATAGATAATATTCCCATTGTTAGATATACCGCTGTCTGTATTGTCAATACTAATATTACAGGTATAGTAATTGATTTAAATGTAATGGCTACTACTATAAATATTGCTATCATTGTAATTATTGTTATCGTATTTAGCTCATTATCAAAACTTTGACTCATTTCATAAGCCATAGGAGAGTCTCCTATTACATAGACATTTTCTAATTCTTTTCCAAACATCTCTTTTACATTTTTTATAAATTCAAAAGTTTCTGATGTTTCTGAATCTAGTTTTGTATTTAATACTATTCTCGAATAATTATCACCTATTAATAATTCTCTTGCATCTTTTATTGTTGTTTTCGCTTCTATTATATCGCTTCTCATATCATCTTCTATAAAATCTGTAAATCTTTCATCTTGCAAAATATTCTCATTAAGAAATTTAACAAATTCTTCTACTGTCATTTTCCATTCATTATTATATTGTTTATCACTTCCATAATAAATGTAAAGCATTTCAACTGTATTTTTTTCTACATCATTACTTAAATTACTAATAATAGCAAATATCTCATCTACAGTATATGTAGTATTATTTATTGCTGCTTGCATAATGCTATTTACTGTATTTAGCCTTGATATCTGTTCTTTATCGAAATTGCTTGAATATTCTTTATTTGTAACTACATTTTTAAGTAAAAAATCAACAAATTCTTTTAGTGATAAACTTGGATTTTTATTTATATACTTAGAATTATATAAACCATAAAGTAAATTTATATTTTCTTTATTTATATTTAATAATGAAGATAATTCACTATTATTATATTTTTTATTATTGATAACTCCATTCATAACTGATTGAATTAATGTCAAATCTTTTATAGTGCTATTTTTTATTTTTCCTACTAAAGCGCTATCTTTTTGATGTACAAGTATGAAATTTACAAATTCTTGAGGCGTCATACTTGTATTATTTTTGTTTGAAACATACAAAGTGTATATATTTTTTGTATTATTGACGTCAATACCTATTATTTGAGAAAGTTCTTTATATGTAAAACTTTTATTATTTAGAGTATTAGTCATAATAGTAGATAATAGTTGCATCTGTTGTATCGTACCTGCATCAAGAGCTTCCTTATTATCTAATATTAGTTTTACAAACTCATTAGGTGTAGTAGTCCATTTATCTGTATAATCAATATTAGTATTTTGCTTATTATACTTTAATAATAGAATTTGATTAATTTTTGTTTCGTCTATACCAAATAAATTAGCTAATTCTTTACTGTTCATTTGCTTAGTTATTATATTTTTATTGCTAAATGTTGATAATAATTTTATATTTTGAATTGTTGCATTATCAAAACTTTTTGCATAGTTACTATCTTTTAATACATCATTTAATACAAAATTTGAAAATTCTGAAAATGTCATTTTTACATCTATATCATTTATAAGAATATAGTATTTATATAATTCTTTCATTGTATTATTATCAATCCCAAATAATTGAGACATTTGATTACATATCATTTTATTTTGTAATGTCTGCTTATTTGTGAATTTTGCTAATGTATTTAATTTATTTTTGCTTTCATTATTAATTTTGACAGCATATTTTTCATTTGTTAAGACATCTTTATTCATAAAATTAATAAATTCATTCAAACTAATTTGTGTATTATTATTTTTAGAAAGATAATAAATAAGTATGTCATCAATTTTATTCTTTTTAATGTCCATTATATTTGCTAAATCACTTGCAGTTCTTTTTTTATTCATAGAAGATACTGTAATAAAGTTTTTTAATCTAGTAATATCCTTTTTGGTTTCATCACTTATTTTTTCATTTGTTTTTGGGTTGTTATATGCTTCTTCTTCAATAAAATTGATAAAGTCGTTAAATGTCATTTTTGTATTTGCATCTTGATTATAATAATCGTAATACAATATTTTTAATAAATAATCTTCTACTTTAACATCTGAACCTAAATCTTCTAATTTATTATTTAATTTATCATAAGTTAGTTTCTCGTTAATTGTATTTCCATAAGCTAATACTTCATCTACCTTTTCTTTATCTTCAAGTTGTTTTAAATATTTATCAACTTTTTCTTCATCTTCATTTTTATATAAAATAGCAATTTGATTATTTTCAGAAAATACATCTGCTATAGTATCTGATTGTGTATCTGTATAATTAATTCCTAAATTTCCTTTTAACAAAAAGCTTGTAATAAATACTATAAGAAATAATGGAACTGAGATTACTCTCGCTTTATAACTAAATCCACCTAATTTATTTAATTTTATAGTTGGACTTTTCTTTTTGGTTTTTACTATCCATTTATCAAACATTAGTATTAATGCTGGAAGTACAAAGAAAATACAAATTAAACTGAATAACACACCTTTTGCTAATACAAATCCTAAATCTTTTCCAATTTTAAAGCTCATAAATACTAATGCTATAAGTCCAACTATTGTTGTAACAGAGCTACTTGATATGGCTTGAAAAGCTTTATATAATGCATCTTTCATGGCTGTTACTTTATCTTTGTTATTTTTCTTTTCCTGATCATATCTGTTCATTAACATTATCGAATAATCCATTGATAATGCCATTTGTAATATTGCTGCTATTGAATTTGTAATATTTGATACATTTTGAAATATAATATTTGTTCCTTTGTTTAAAACTACTGCCATTAATATTGATATTAAAAATAAAAATGGTTCTACATATGATTCACACATTATAAGTAAAATAACTAGACTACTTGCAACTGCAAGTGCAACAATCCAAATTGGTAATACTGATTTATTACTTTCTGATATATTTCCACTTGTATAAATTGTATAATCTTTATATTTTTCTGTTATTTGATTATATACGTCAGTTGCTTTTTGTGAATCAGATTTATCATCTACTGTAATAACATATAGAGTGTAGTTTTCTTTATTATAATTTTCCGTATTGTCATAATCTACACTTGTTACGCCTTCTATCGATTCTAAATCACTTTTTATGTCTAATTTTTTTCCATCTTCTAGGTTTTCAAACATTAAATTTAAAGTGCTTGTTTCTGTCCCGGAAAATTCTTTTTCCATAATGTCCATACCTATTCTTGTTTCTGATGTGTCTGGCATATATTCAGCTATGTCGTAATTAATTTTTACTTTTGATGATAATATTGCTGATATTATTGTAAAAACGATAAATAAGAGCAAAATAAAATATCTTTTGTTTATTATGAAATCTGTAATTTTTTTCAAAGTAAATCCTTCCTTTCGTTTTATTTTGCATTATATATTATACTCCCATTTTTGTTCTAATGGAAGTATAAATTTTAATTAATTTGAAAAAATGAAGAAATGAGGAATTGGGGACGTCCCCAATTCCTCAATTCCTCATAATAGTATTGGACTTATTTGTTCTCCATCTAATGCATACTCTATAGTTTTAATAATATATTCAAAATCAAATACAATTGACCTTGGTTTTGTTATTGGATTATCTTGCCTGAAAGGAACAAAATAATAGTTTCTCCTATTTAGTAATTTTCCAATATTTTCAGCATTACCACTTAAACCATTATTTGTAGATGGTGCAATAACTAAAGGAAATCCGATTCCTTAGGTGTGATTTTGCTGCCATTAAAGCAGGTGTATCAATAATATCACATGCTAGCTTTGACATAGTGTTTCCGCGAGCATGGTGCTATAATCATTATATCTGTTAATTTTTTAGGACCGATTGGTTCTGCATCTTGAATAGTATGGATGATTTTTTTACCAGTTATGTCTTCGATTTCTTCAATAAAGTCTTTTGCTTTACCAAACTTAGTATCTAAATTATAACTATTATATGACATGATTGGAATTATCTCTGCTCCTTTTTCAATTAATTCTTTCATTTTTGGTATAGTTTTTTTGAATGTGCAAAAGGAACCTGTTAGTGCAAATCCTATTTTTTTACCTTTTACTTCCAAAGTTTACAATTCCTCCTTTCATATTACATTTATATATAATATGAAATTATGTAAATTTTGAAAGCTATTGATATTATATTTTTTAACTTTTTATTTTGTATCAATCTTCTCATATTTAGGATAAAAAAACATATTTATTTAATGGTGATACTTTGAAAAGAACAAAAAAATTTTTCATTAATGGAATAATATTAACTATTACAGCCCTTTTTATGAAAAGCATTGGAATGGGTTTTGGAATCTATGTTTCCAACAAAATTGGTTCTGAAGCACTCGGTGTTTTTAATTTAGTAATGTCAGTTTATATGTTTGCTGTAACTTTAGCTACATCTGGATTAAGCCTTGCTTGTACATGTATCGTTTCAGAAGAACTTGCCAAAGGACATTCCTATGATGCCTTAAAAGCTGTAAAAAGTTGTTTAATATTTTCTTTGATATTAGGATTTGGAAGTAGCATCCTCGTGTTAGTCTTTTCAAATATAATATCTCAAAATTGGTTAAATAGCATGATTTCATGTAGACCTCTTTATCTAATTGCAATTGGTCTACCTTTCATTGCGGTATCTAGTGTAATAAATGGTTATTTCTCTGCAGTAAGAAAAGCTTATAAAAGTGCTATATCACAAGTATTTGAATTATTTATTAAGATTTTTTTTAGTATTGTTTTATTACATTTTTATGCTAATAAAAATGTGGAAACTACCTGTATTTGCTTAATTCTAGCAGATGTTATTTCAGAAATTTGTTCTTGCTTGTTAATTGTTACTTTATACAAAATAGATAAAATTAAAATTAGTAAAAAACCTATTACTATTGTAACTTTCAAAAGAAAAATTTTAAAAATTACTTTGCCAGTTTCTATTACTTCTTATATCCATTCAGGTTTATCTACTTTAAAACAATTTATTATTCCTAAAAGATTACTTTTATTTGGTTTGCCTTATAGTATAGCACTATCTGAATATGGTAAAATTAATGGTATGACGATGTCTGTGCTTCTATTTCCTAATGTTTTTATCTTTTCTTTCAGTAATTTATTAATACCTGAATTTGCAAGTTTGATGGCAAAAGGATATAAAAAAAGAATTACAGAAATTTGTAAAAAGGTATTTTTTACTACTTCTGTATTCTCTATTTGCATTTCTCTTATTTTCTTTTTCTTTGCTAATGACATTAGTTTAATGATATTTCAAAATTTGTCATGTGCTAAATATATTAAAATTCTTTCTCCTCTTATTTTATTTATGTATCTAGATAATATAATAGATAGCATATTAAAAGGATTAAATAAGCAATTTAGCGTTATGATTTGCAATATTTTAGATTTATTATTAACCATTAGCGTTTTATATTTTTTATTACCTATTTTAGGAATAGAAGGTTATCTCCTATCCATTATGATTAGTGAAATTTTTAATTTTTGCGTTAGCTGTTTTCAATTAATCAAAGCATTATAATATAATACCTTCAATATCATCCTTCAGATTCTGTACAAACATTTCTGCATCCTTCTTGCTACCAACAATACTGCCATAATGAATTGGAACAGCTATCAAAGGTTTTATATAATTCACTAATTGAGCGGCTTCACTACTATTCATTGTATAAGTTCCACCAACTGGAACAAAAGCAACATCACAAGAAACCTTTTTATTTTCCTCTGTAATATCTGTATCTCCTGCAATGTAATAAATATGGCCTTGTAAATTTAATATATAGCCGACCCATCCATTTTCTTTCGGATGAAATTTCTTATTAGTATTATAAGCAGGAATAGTTTTTATATCCATTCCTAAAATTTTATAAGTATTATTTGGTTTTACAACTACAATATTTTCTTTTTTGAAATTTAAAGCAAGTGTTTTATCATATAAATCATCTGTAACACAAATAACCGTATTTTCATTTTTTACTTTTAGTATGTCCTCTTCTGAAAAATGATCATAATGAGAATGTGTGATTAATATAATATCTGCATCATTATAATTACTACTCAAATTAAATGGATCTGTATACAATATTTTTTCTTTATTAAACTTGATACAAGCATGATTTAAAAGTTCTATATTTTCTAACATAAATTATCACCTCAGTATTAATTTACCACAAAATATAAAAAATAACAACATTAATAAATGTAATAAAAATGTAATATTTTTCGTCATTTTTTCTGTTATAATATATATGAATACAAAAGATTTTGGAGGATATCATGCTTTTTTATAATTTTAATACTTTAGATGATTTTATAAAAAATAATTTAATTAGTAATATTAAATCAGAAAAAGAAAACTTAAATCAATTAAAAAATTTATATGCAAATAAAAAATCAAATCTCTTAACAATTACAACTAATATGATAGAAATAACTGACTTTATGGAAGAACATTTGGAAGATTTTCAAGAAGTCATCTCTTCTTTAAAAAAATCATTTGAAAATATTGATACAATTGAAAGTTTAATTGCAAGATTAGAAGAAAATTTGGCTGTTGATATTTCTTTATATGAAAGAAATTTTGAATATAATATTAATGAAATAAAAGCAAATTTAGTTGATTACAATAAACAAAGAGAAGAATTGTTTAATAAAATTTTAGAATTTGAAAACACTAGTACCTCTATTCTAAATTCTGCTATTGAATTATCCTTTCAAGCTACTTCTAAAAAGAAAAAAAAGCACGATAATTCTAATCTTTATAAAAAAGATGATATGATTGTAGATATTAAACAAGAGCCTTATGATCACAATGTTTTAATAGTTTCTGAAAAAGGACAAAAAGCTTATCTACCTTTCTTCTATTCTAAAGTAAAAGAAATTTTTGAAAGCGGTAATACTCCTTATATGTCATTACAAGATGTTATTAATGAATTATATGTCATTCCTTTAAATAGATTTAAAAGTTCATCTATTGCTAGATTTAGAGAAGCTTTTCATCTTATTCGTGAAAAAGAAAAAGGTTCTATCACAAAAGCATTAGATTTAGGCTTAGAATTAATGTTTAAATACGATTTAAATCCTATTATCATAGCTGCATGCAGAAATTTAGATGAATTAGATATTTATTTGGCTTGTATGGATGAAAATGAATTGTCACATTTTCCTTGTTTTGAAATAAAATTTGAAGTAATGCCACAAGTAGTTAAAAATAGAAAGAAAAATACCTTTTTGTTTTAAGGTATTTTTTATTATTTTTTACATACACTAAACTTATTATGAACCAAATTTTAAATACTAATTTAGAAAAAAATACAAAAAATTTAAAAAAGAAAGATTGGTTTCGTTTTCAATTTAGTGTTTCACTTTCTATTATATCAATCCTAATTATCTGTGGTATATTTTATTGGTATCATTTATCAAAAGAAGAAAATTTTTCTGACAATTTAATTGCTAGTTATGAAATTTATCGATTATATAATAATCCTGAAAACACTACTAATATAGAAGAAACCAATGGTTTATTTGGTATTATTGAAATTCCAAAAATTAATCTTTATTATCCTGTTTTTTCATCTTTTTCAGAAGAATTATTGAAGACCTCGCCTTGTAAATTTTTTGGGAGCACACTCAAATCAAATGGCAATATTTGCATAGCTGGTCATAATTATGATAATTCCTTATTTTTTAGTAAAATAGGTACTTTATTACCAAATGATGAAATTTCTATTTTTGATAACAATGGAAAAAAGTATCTTTATACTGTCTATGACATTTATGAAGTAAAAGATACTGACCTTTCTCCTATTTTTAATTATCCTAAAAATGAAAAAATATTAACACTTGTTACTTGCAATAATTTTAATTCAAATCGTATTATTGTAAGGGCAAAACAAAGGAGCTCTTAAAAGCTCCTATTTACTAAATATTTCTATAATCTTTAATTTTCTTATAAGCATAAACTGCTGAAATACCAAATACTACTACTAATAAAGCTACTGGAATAGAATCCTCTATACCTGTTTTTGGTAAATTATTTGTGTTGTAAATGTTAGTATTATTAGTATTTGAATTGTTTACATTTGTGTTATTTCTATTTGTATTAGAATTATTAATATTTGTGTTATTAGTATTGATATTTGTATTATTAGTATTTGTATTAGAATTATTGTTACTTGTAGGAAGATTTAAATTTCCTGTTAAATCTGTGTCTGCTGCTAATACTATAGTATTAATAAACATTAATAACATCACACTCATTAATAAAATTGAAAATAGTTTAATTAAATTTGATTTTTTCATATCGATTCTCCTCACTTTTTTATTAGTATTATTATAATCGCTCAAAATTATACCATTTTTTTATATATAATTCAAGTGATTTTTTAAAATAGATAAACACTAAATTCTTTTGTTTACATTTCATATTGTATACTTAAATATTTTATAAGTCAATACCTTTTTTCGATTTTTTATTTACATTTTTATTACAGAACTATTACAGCAATTATACATTAAATTTAAACAAAACAATGTCGCCATCTTGCATGATATAATCCTTGCCTTCTGAACGCACTAGTCCCTTTTCTCTAGCATTTACCATTGAACCTTCTTTCATTAAATCATCATATGAAACAACTTCAGCTTTGATAAAACCTCTTTCAATATCAGAATGGATTTTACCAGCAGCTTGTGGTGCTTTTGTTCCTTTTTTTATGGTCCATGCTCTTACTTCTGGCTCTCCGGCTGTTAAAAATGACATAAGTCCTAATAAATCATAGCTTTTTTTGATAACTTTGTCTAATCCAGATTCTTGTAATCCAAGAGCTTCTAGCATTTCTTTCTTGTCTTCTGCTTCCAATCCTGATAGTTCTTCTTCTATTTTAACACATAAAGGAATTACTTCTGCCTTTTCTTTTGATGCATATTCT
This sequence comes from uncultured Clostridia bacterium, assembly GCA_947631385.1. GTDB lineage: Bacteria > Bacillota > Clostridia > TANB77 > CAG-508 > CAG-269. The sequence goes on from CANRLE010000022.1 coordinate 12,336, forward strand.
TTTACTTTTTTTACAAATTCATCATTCTCTGCATTTTCCATTTGATTTTCTGAAATATTAGCAATATATAAAATTGGTTTTGTTGTTAATAAAAACATATCTTTTACTAATTCTTGTTCTTCATCATTAAAATCAATTGCTCTTGCTGATATTCCATTTTCTAAATTTTCTTTAATTTTTTCTAGTAAATCAATTTCTTGTTGATATTTTTTATCTGCTTTCAAATTTTTTCTTGCTTTATCTAATCTTTTATTTACTGTTTCAATGTCTGCAAAAATTAATTCTAAATTTATTGTTTCAATGTCTCTAATTGGGTCTACACTTCCATCAACATGAACTACATTGGAGTCTTCAAAACACCTTACAACTTCACATATGCTATCTGTTTCACGAATGTGAGATAAGAATTTATTTCCTAATCCCTCTCCTTTACTTGCTCCCTTAACTAATCCTGCTATATCAACAAATTCAATAACTGCATGTGTAGTTTTTTGTGGATGATACATTTTTGTTAATTCATCTAGCCTTTCATCTGGTACAGCTACTACCCCTACATTTGGTTCTATTGTACAAAATGGATAATTAGCACATTCAGCACCTGCTTTTGTTATGCTGTTAAATAAAGTACTTTTTCCTACATTTGGCAAACCTACTATTCCTAATTTCATACTTTAATTCCTCCTTTATGAGTTCTTTTTGTTATCGATTTCCAATAATATTTTCTTTGTAAATTCTTCTACCTGTACAGTTCCCATATCACCATTATCTCTTGAACGAACAGCAACTGTGTTTCCTTCTACTTCTTTTGGTCCTACAACTAACATATATGGAACTCTTTCTATTTCAGCTTCTCTAATTTTATACCCTGTTTTTTCATTTCTATCATCTACTACAACACGAATTCCTTGTTTCATAAATTTTTCTTTTAATTGATTTGCATATTCATGTTGATTATCAGTAATTGGCAATATCTTTACTTGAACTGGTGCTAGCCAAGTTGGAAATGCTCCTTTATATTCTTCAATTAAGAAAGATAAGAAACGGTCAAAAGTTCCTAATATTGCTCTATGAATAACTACTGGTCTATGTGCTTTTCCATCTTCGCCAATATATTCTAATTCAAATCTTTGTGGCAATAAGAAATCTAATTGACATGTTGAAATTGTAATGTCATGCCCTATTGCTGTTTTTATTTGAACATCTAATTTAGGTCCATAGAAAGCTGCCTCTCCTTCTGCTTCATAAAAGTTTATTCCTAGTTCTGTCAAAATTTCTCTTAACTGTGTTTCTGCTGTTTCCCACATTTGGTCATCATCAAAATATTTTTCTTTATTGTTCTTATCTCTTAGAGATAAACGGAAAGAATAATCTTTAAAACCAAAGTCTTCATAAACAGATAATATTAATTTTACTACTTCTCCAAATACAGATTTAATTTGCTCTGGAGTAACAAAGATATGTGCATCATTTTGACACATTTCACGAACTCTTTCTAATCCGCAAACACTACCACTTGCTTCATAGCGAAAATCATGTGCTAATTCTCCAATTCTAATTGGCAAATCACGATAAGAATGTAATTTGTTTTTATAAATTAACATGTGATGAGGACAGTTCATAGGACGTAAAACTAATTCCTCGTTTTCCATTTTCATGACAGGGAACATATCTTCATGATAATGATCCCAATGCCCACTAGTTTTGTACAACTCTACATTGGCTAATGATGGAGTGTAAACATGTTGATATCCTAGTGCTATTTCCTTATCAGCAATATATCTCTCTAAAATTCTTCTAATTGTTGCACCATTTGGTAAATACATTGGAAGTCCTGAACCTACTAATTCATGTGTCATAAATAATTCTTGTTCTTTTCCTATTTTTCTATGGTCTCTTTGTCTAGCTTCTTCTAGAAAATCTAAATATTCTTGTAATTGACTTGCTTTTGGAAAAGAAATAGCATAAATTCTTTGTAGCATTTTATTTTTTTCGCTACCTCTCCAGTATGCTCCAGAAGAAGATAGAATTTTTACTGTTTTGATTTTTCCTGTTTTTTCCAAATGAGGTCCTGCACACAAATCTGTAAAATCGCCTTGACGATAAAAACTAATTTCTTCACCTTCTGGCAAGTCTTGAATTAGTTCTACCTTATATGGTTCGTCTTTCATTAATTCTAAAGCTTCTTTTCTTGGTAAAGAAAATCTTTCAATTACTAAATCCTCTTTTATGATTTTCTTCATTTCTTCTTCTATGTTTGCTTTATCTTCATCAGTAAAAGGTTTCTCTACATCAAAATCATAATAAAATCCTTCATTAATAGCTGGTCCTATTGCAATTTTGGCATTTGGAAA